>PUMG01000061.1 GCA_003551265.1 Halovenus sp. | reverse complement strand
TATAAAGGTTAATGTAGTTCAGGGAGTCGGCCCGGCTACAGACGGCGGTAGTATAGCCACTCGAACGCGCTTCCTCCCACGACTAAAGTCGTGGGTTTCCGCGCTGTCGTATCTATGAACGCAAGCGACCCCAGCCAGAGTAGCCGTCCACGAATCGAACCACGAAGGGACAGCCAGAGTCCGATGAGAAGCACGGGAACGCCAAGTGTGAAAATAACAGCGTCTTGAGCTTGCAGACGGAGCAGTTCCGACCCGGATTCGACGTAGTGCCCCTCTCGAAGCAATCCGAGCAGACACGCACCAGCCGCGAGAAACACAAGAATTACTGTCGCGCCAGTCTCGTGTTGGGTTGGCTCAGTCATCTCGTGTGTCTCCGTCCCGTGGTTGTTCCGCTGCGGTGATATCGGCCATGTCGACAGTGCTGTTCTGCGGCCCGAGAAACACGTCAAATCATACCTCTGGAAACGTATCGATGACGCCTCAGCTAGTCAGAGATATCGTCGACCAGCGCCTCTGCAAGTCCAGTGTACCCGGCAGGCGAGAGCGACTGTAACTCCTCACGGACGCTGTCGGGAACGTCGAGCGTGGCGAACAGTTCGTGGAAATCGTCGAGCGTCACGTTCTGTCCACGGGTGAGCGCTTTCACCCGCTCGTAGGCGTCGCTGTGGCCCTCACGCCGCAGAATCGTCTGGACGGCCTCGCCGATAACCTCCGGCGTTGCTTCGAGGTCTGCTGCCATCACCTGTTCGTTCGGAACGATTTTGCCGAGACCCGTCTGGAGTTTCTCGTAGCCGAGTAAACAGTGTGCGAACGCAGCGCCGATGTTCCGTTTCACCGTCGAATCCGAGAGGTCACGCTGGAGGCGTGAACTGGTGACGTAGTCGCCGAGAAAGACGAGGTCCGAGTTCGCTTTCGAGAGGTTCCCCTCGCTGTTTTCGAAATCGATAGGGTTCACCTTGTGTGGCATCGTCGAGGAGCCAGTTTCGCCCTCGACGGCGACCTGACCGAGGTAGCGCTGAGAGATGTACAGCCACATGTCGAGGTCGAGGTCGAGGAGGACGTTGTTCACCCCTCGGAACGCGTCGAACAGTTCGGCGAGGTCGTCACACGGGTTGACCTGGGTCGCGAGCGGTTCGTGTTCGAGACCGAGCAACTCGACGAACTCGTGGCTGAACGACCGCCAGTCGACATCCGGATAGGCTGCGACATGAGCCGCGTACGTGCCCGAGGCACCCGCGAGTTTGCCCGAGAGGGAGTCTGCTGTGCGCTCGACTCTCGCGAGTTGACGACCGAGTCGGGCGGCGTAGACGGCCATCTCCTTTCCGAAGGTAGTCGGCGTTGCTGGCTGACCGTGGGTGCGAGCGAGCATAGACAGGTCGCTGTGCGTCTGTGCCAGGTCAGTGAGTTCGTCACGGACCTCCCGGATCGAGGGGGCGAGAACGTTTTCGACGGCATCCCGGACGAGCAGTCTGTGTGCAAGGTTGTTGACGTCCTCGCTGGTCAGCCCGAAGTGAATCCACTCCTCACACGCAAGCCCCTCCGGGAGACCGAGGCGGACGAAGTACTCGACTGCTTTCACGTCGTGGTTAGTTGCAGCGTACTCACCGTACCCTGTCGTTTCGAGCTGTTTGACGATGTCGGCGTCGTCAGCGTCGAACGACTCGTACAGCTCACGCAACGTCTGACGGTCGGTCGGTCCGATTTCGAGCGGTGTTGCGTCCATCTCTGCAAGAGCGATGAGATACTCCACCTCCACCTCGACTCGTGCTCGCATGAGCGCACGCTCGCTCACGTACGGACAGAGTGGCTCCGTATAGCGGGCGTAGCGCCCGTCGAGGGGTGAAACTGCGTCGTGTGTACTGCGCTCAGTCATAGGTGACCCTCCTCGACTGACTCGAAAAAACCTACCGGTCAGCATCGTGGCGACTCGCCTGCCAGAACTTAAAATACACTGTGGTGAGTATCACGGATACGGACCGAATGGAACTTCTCACTCGCCTCCTCGAGCAGGCCCGAACGTTCGACGAGCGACGGCTCCTCGTGCTGTCAGGCTCACCAGCACGGACCCGTGACAGCGCACTCGAAGCGCTCGAATCTATCGACGTTCCAGTCGGGGAGACGACGTACGTCGGACCAGCGATGGGCTTTCAGTGTGAGTCGCTCGGCTACAACGAGGCGACGAGACTGCTCGGCACGACTCGAACGGTGGTCGTGGTAGACTGTCACGCCAGATGTGAGCCAAACCTGCTCGGTAAACTCGTCGGCACTGTCGACGGCGGTGGCCTGTTCGTCCTGCTGACTCCCCCGCTTTCGACGTGGCCGGAGCGACGAGACGAGTTCGACGAGACGCTCGCAATCCCGCCGTTCGACCGCTCGGACGTGACTGGTCGGTTTCGGGAATGGCTCATCAAGACCCTACGACAGCACAGGGGAGTCGCCCTCGTCGATGTGGATTCGGGACGCGTCGACCGAGACGGACTCGTAGACCCGCAGCTCCAGGCCGCTGAACGGAGTCAATCCGACCAACCGCGCTCTGTGCCACCAGAGCACGCGTTCCCAACCGCCGCGTACGGCCGCTGTCTCACCGACGACCAGGTCGAGACGCTGAGTGCGTTCGAATCGTTACGAGCACCGGATAGCGCGGTCGTCGTCGAGGCAAATCGGGGGCGAGGAAAATCAAGCGTCGCCGGGCTTGCCGCTGGGAGCCTCGCACTCGACGGACAGGACGTACTCGTGACGGCACCACGGTACCGCAACTGTCAGCCGCTGTTCGAACGGGCGAGAGAACTCCTTGATGCACGTGACGCCCGGGATTCAGGTCCCGGACACGAGAGCCCGCGCTGTCTCGAAACCAGAGACGGCAGCGTGCAATATCTCGACCCTGTCGAAGTCGGTTCACTTCGAGACACAACGGACTGTCCGGACTGCCTCCTCGTCGACGAGGCTGCGGCACTCCCGGTTCGTCTGCTGTCGAAGACACTCGACGTCCGCCGTGTCGGCTACACGACCACCACTCACGGCTACGAGGGGACGGGCCGCGGGTTCACTGTCCGCTTTCGCGACCAGCTAGAGGCGAGTTCACACGACGTGGTCGAACAGCGGATGACGACTCCCATCCGATACGCACCGGGCGACCCGGTCGAACTCTGGTCGTTCCGTGCACTCGCGCTCGGTGCGAGTCCACCGGTCGAAGAGGTGGTTGTGGACGCGACTCCCGAATCCGTCGAGTATCGCGTGGTGTCGAGTGACGAGTTGCTCGCCGATGAATCGCTGCTCCGGGATGTGTTCGGGTTGCTCGTTCTGGCACACTACCGGACGGAGCCGAACGACCTCGCACGGTTGCTCGACGCGCCGAACGTCTCGGTACACGGACTCTTTCAGAACGGACATCCGGTGTCGGTTGCACTGCTCGCACGGGAAGGAGGGCTGTCCACCGAGGTGCGGCGGTCGATGTACGAGGGAAGTCGGGTTCGGGGGAACCTGATTCCGGACGTACTCACGAGCCAGCTCAGAGACGAGCAGGCGGGAGAAACTGCAGGTCTGCGAGTGATGCGACTCGCGACACACAGCGCGGTCCGCTCGCGCGGGCTCGGGTCGGCGCTTCTCACAACGCTTTTCGAGACTTACACAGAGAGCGACTGGTTCGGCGTAGGGTACGGCGCAACGCCGGACCTGCTCCGTTTCTGGCGGACCAGCGGATTCGAGACGGTTCACCTCTCGACAACCCAGAACCAGCGAAGCGGTGAGCACTCTGCAATCATGCTTCGACCGACCTCAGTTGCAGGAACAGCGCTGCTCGACCGCCACAGGACCTGGTTTTTGCAACGGCTGCCAGATATGCTCGCAGACGCACTGCGGGCGGTCGACCCTGACGTCGTTCGGGAAGCCTGCCGGTCAGTCTCGCAGACAACAGCCACCACGTCTACACAAGAGTTCGATCTGACGGAGTGGGAGTGGCGTCACGCGGCCGCCGTTGCGGCAGGACCCGGTATCTTCGAGATGGCTCCTCGACCGATACGCACGCTCACAATGTACGCACTGCTCGATGAGTCTGGGCCGGAGCTCTCACCCACACAGGAACGTCTCCTCGTCATGCGCGTCCTCCAGTTGCGCCCACGCGAGGAGGTTGCTTCTGAACTCGGCTATCACTCCGCGTCGACCTGTATGCGCGAACTCGGAACGGTCGTCGGAACCCTGCTCGATGCCTACGGTCCCGAACTCGTCGAACGCGAGCGTGAGCGGTTCAGAAACTGACTGCTGCCAATCAGGCTGTTCACCAGTTTCGGAACCGTGACACTCAGGGTGCTAGCGTGCGAAACAGGGGACACAGATGTCGCTGCTCACTGTCGTCGTCTTCGGGTTGCTCGTCGCCGGTATCGTGGTGACGGCTGTTCCGAAGATACCCGGTGGCGTGCTCCTCTCGCTGAGTGGGGTCTATCTCCACTGGTGGGCGAGCGGGTTCAGCGAGCCGTCGACCGGTGTGCTGGTGGTGCTGACGTTGCTCGCGGGAGTGACGCTGGCCTCGAAACTTATCAGGCCTGTCATCGTTAAAAAGGTCGGCGGTACGCCGATGCTCACGACCACGATAGCTGGTACTGTCGGCGCTGTGCTGTTTTTCCTCTGGGGAACTGCCGGTCTCGTCCTCGGAACGTTCCTGACCGTGTTCGTACTGGAGTATCTCCGCCGTGGGGACGTCCTCGGGAGTCTCGTCGCCTCGGTCGTCGTCGTGCTGGCGACGTTCACGTCGAAACTCGCCAAAATACTCGTCGCGGTGGTGTTCCTCCTCGTGATGGGGGTGGTGATTCTACTGTGACTGTGAACTGTGCAGAAGAGGGGTGTGACAGCGAGGCGACGTTCGAGTTACACATTCCGTGGAGCGAGAACGAGTTCGTGTGTGTGGGTCACGCCCGCGTTCGTGGACAGCAAGATGGTGTGGTTGCCGAACCGCTCGACACTGCCGGAGAGCATATGCCCGATGGTGCGGCCGACCGGGAGCGCTAATCCCTATCGAGCGACTTCTTCATCAGCACCTCGTCGACGTACGTCCCGTTTAGCTTGTAGTGGTCTTCTCTGATTGCATCCACCTCGAACCCCCTGGATTTCAGGAACTCGATTGCGCGTTCGTTGGTTGCGGGAAGTGCGTTCTCGATGGTCTCGAACCCCTGTTTTGCCGCCCACTCGACGCCACGTTCGAGCAGGTGACTGCCGATGCCGTGTCCCCGATACTCCTCCAGCACGCCAACAGTCAGCTGTCCGGTGTGGCGGAGTTTGTCCAGGTCGATGTGTTTGAGATGAACCCACCCGACGACCTCGTTGTCGACGGTTGCGACGAAGAAGATACGCGATTCGATTTCGTTGTGTCGGAGGAGAACACCCTCGTTGTCGACGACGTCGGCGACCGTCTCCGCGCGGACGTACTCCCCACCGCCGATTGCCTGGCGAATCGCACCGACCAGCCCCGTCAGGTCCTCCTCTCTGGCCTGTCGGATGGTGAACGAGACGTCCGCTGTCCGGTACTCCTCTTCTGCTCCACCCTCGAAGGCGACGCGTAACTTCCCGTTTCGCTCTTCCAGGACGCGGTCACGCCGCAAGACTGCAACGTGGTGGCCGAACGCGTGGGGTTCGAGCCCCAGCGCCTCTCGGACCTTCGCTGGCTCCATCGCTCCGTGACGCTCGACGTAGTCGTAGATGTCTCGCCTGTCCTTGTGGCTGAATTCAGGCGTAGTTACTCCTTCCATGACGCGTGATACCACACCCCTGGTTATAACCGTTCGGGAACGGTTTCAATAGTTTAATTCCCACTGGAGGTGAATCACCCACGATAGCAACCAGATGGTTCCTCCAGCGACGACAGAGTGGAGTGCGTTCCTCTTCGAGTGGCCGACCCTCCCCCTCGAAGAGCCGGTGCTCGTTTTCGCTATTGCGCTCGCGGTATTTCTCATCGGTCCAATAACGATAAAGCGTCTCGGACAGCCGGGAATCGTGGGTATCGTGTTACTCGGTGCGTTTCTCGGACCAGGAGGAACGGGCATCGTCGAACACGGGGACGCAATCGAACTCCTCGGGACAGTCGGTCTCATCTACCTGCTCTTTACCGTCGTCCTGGAGATGGACCTGAGAGGGTTCTTCGAGAACCCGGACAGCGCAGCACTGTTCGGTCTGGCCAGTTTCGGACTTCCGTTCGCGGCAGGAATCACAGGAGCACACCTCCTGCTCGGCTTCTCACTCCCCGCGGCAGCGTTGCTCGCTGCGGTGTTCGCATCCCACACGCTCCTTGCATACCCCATCATCAACCAGTACGACATCACACAGAACCGTGCTGTGACTGCTGTTTTCGGGGGGATTCTCTTCACGGACACGCTTGCACTCATCGTTCTCGCGCTGGCAGTGGGTGCAGCCGCCGAGGGCGGTGTCTCCGCACTGTTGCTCACGGATGTCGGAGTCTCTCTTCTCGTGTTGTTCCTCGCTATCTGGTTCGGCGTGCCCCCCATTGCCCGGTGGTTCTTCCAGACGTTCTCCGAGGAGAGTTACTTCGAGTTCCTGTTCGTCGCGACAGTGTTCTTCGCAGCCGCCGCGATGGCAGCGCTGCTCAACATCGAGCCAATTCTCGGCGCGTTCGTCGCGGGTATCGCGCTCAACCGCCTGATTCCCGAAGGTGGTACGCTCATGAATCGTATCGAGTTCGTCGGGAACGCCCTGTTCATCCCGTTTTTCCTCCTGCACGTGGGAATGCTCGTCGACTTCGGCGTCATCCTCGAAGGTGTCGACACACTCCAACTCGCCGCGTTCATCATCGGCCTGATGTTCCTCACGAAGTGGCTCGCTGCACAGCTTGTCGGCACCGTCCAGGGCTACAGTTCCGACGAACGCAGCGTCATCTTCGGGCTGTCGACAGGACAGGCCGCAGCAGCGCTCGCTGTCACTCTCGTCGGGGTGCAAGAGGGTCTGTTCGGGGAAGTCGAACTCAACGCAGTCGTGTTGATGTTGCTCGTGACTGCCGTTGTCAGTCCGTGGTTGACGACACGAGCGAGCAACAAGCTAGCGCTCGCACAGGAGACCGGCGACGACGATGGGCGGCCGACTGACCCGCGGATCATCCTCCCGCTTTCACACCATGCGGACTTGCAGCGACGGTTGCTGGAGTTCGCGTTCGTATTCAAAGGCGAAGAGCGCGAGGAGCCAGTTCACGTCCTGACCGTCGTCCGGCCGGACGACGACACCGAAGCGCGTGTCGCAGAACTGGATGAAACGTTCGAAGGAATCAAAGAAGTCGGAAACGAGGCCGAGATTACGGTGGACACCGAGACGCGTATCAACCACAATCCGGCGTCGGGTATCGTGCGCGGAACGGTCGAGGTTCGAGCGGACATGCTGATTATGGGCTGGGACGCGGGCCGGTCGCTCACGCAGCGGATGTTCGGGACCATCATCGACCAGGTGCTCAGCAGGACACGCCTGCCGGTCCTCGTTGCCCGTCTCGGCCACCCGATAAACACGACCGAGCGGATGTTCGTCGTCGTCCCCCACGGCGTGGACCGTCACGAAGGGTTCTTCGAGGGACTGTACCTGCTCAAGACGGTCGCCGACCGGGTCGAAGCTGACGTCGAACTGGTCCTCGTGGGTGGGGGTGCACAGCAGTACGAGCAGCTGTTCGACCTGGTCGAACCGGAGCTTCCAGCGACATTCACCGAACTCGAATCGTGGACCGAACTCCAGCCCTATCTCAAAGACAAGACTGAAAAGAACGACCTCGTGACCGTTCTCGCCGCCCGTCGCGGTTCCGTCGGCTATCACAACGAACTACACACCGTTCCGCAGAAACTGGTCGAACTCCCGTCGAAGTCGTTCGTCGTCCTCCACCTCCGCGAAGACGACCCCGAGTACGACCGCAAGTTCCTGCGATTCGACTAGTGGCGCTCGGGAATCCCGGTCAGAATCTGTGCCACGTCTTTGATGTTGTGCGTGTCGACGAGCAACTCGGCCGCCTCACGGATGGTGGCATTCGCCTCGATGTCGACACCGTAGCAGGCTGCATACAGCTCCAGCCAGTCGTTCATCGCGTTTTCGAGTGCGTGATACTCATCGGGTGGAAAGTGAACCATCATCCCGCCGGTTCGGGCCTCGACGTAGAGTGAAACTGCAGGACCGAACCCCTCCCGAAGGAGTTCCATCGCCTGTGTTTCTGCCGGTGGGTCGGCCGGTGGCTCGAACGCAGCGCTGTCCTCGGTGGCAGCGTCAGCGAGGTCGTGAATCCGCTGTGCGAACCGCTGCTCGTCTGAGACCATTTCGACTACCCCTGTTTGTACTCGACGCCTTTGCCGCCGCTGGGGTGTTCCCAGTGAGTGTCGGCGACGATCGCGCAAGTTCCACACTCGACACACGGCTGGGTGTCGAGGCTCACTTTGCGCTCGGTGCTCCCGTTCGTCTGGACCGTCTCCTCACGGTAACAGCCGCCACCGAACCCTTTCGCGCTCACCGGACACGCAGTCACCGCTAGCCCGCTGGCCTCGAAGCTGTCGTCCAGCACCTCGATGTGGGGGTCGCCGACGTTGTACGTCAGGTCGCCGATTCTGTCGTCGAGCTCCGGCGGCTCGATATCGTTCTCGGCCGTAACGGGCGTTCCGAGCACCTCGCCGATTCGTGCCGGTGCCGTCACGTACGTCAGCTTCGTGTCTGGGGCCATTCCAAGGACGAACGGCGAGTTGAACGACCGTTCCAGCAGTCCACCGAACGCCTTGATTCCGACGCCGCCAACGCGCGAGTTCAGCACCTTCTCTCCGAGCCAGTTGACTGGTGGGCTCTCGGAGACGAACCGCGTCACCCGGTATCGCTGCGGTCTGAGCTGTTTCATCACGCCCTCGTCTTCGAGTTTCTGCTCGTAGAGCGCACCCGCGGCCTCGGGCTGGCCACGGGTCTTTGCTTCCTGGTAGGCCTCAGCAGCTAGCCCACCAGCCGTGACGGCGTGGTTCATACCCTTGATGATGGGGCCCTGGGCCTGCATCTGCCCGGCGGCATCACCGACGAGGAGCAGTCGACCCCGGTGTGGTGATGGATGGGCAACCTTCTTCGAGTCGGGGACCAGTTTGGCGGCGTACTCGCGTTCGTCGTACTCGCCCTGGAACCACTGGTCCAGAAGTGGGTGCGTTAGCAGGCTGTCGAGCAGTTCGTGGGGTTCAGCACGCTCGTCAGCGAGCGAGTCGAGGTGGAACACGGTCCCAATCGAGAGCGAGCCCTCGTTCGTGTAGAGGAACCCACCACCACGGACGTTCTGGAAGAGGTCGCCACCGAACAGGTGTGCAACGCCCTCCTCTGGGCTGACGTCGAAGCGGTCGTTGATTACCTCGGGGTCCATCTCGACAACGGCTTTGACCCCCTGGAACCACTCCTCGGGGTCCTCCCAGTCCATCAGTCCCGCATCCCGCGCAAGTTCGGAGTTGACGCCATCTGCGGCGACGATAACGTCTGCCCGAATCGGGTCGAGTTCGTCACAGGTGACGCCGACAATCTGTCCTCCCTCGCGCAACAGTCCATTGACGCGAACGTCCGTCAACAGCCCACCGCCAGTCTCTCTGGTCAACTCGTGGACCTGGTCGGCCAGCCACGAGTCCATGTGTCGTCGGAGAACCGCATCACACCACTCCGTGTCGTGGTGATGAATCTTGTTCAGGTCGAACGTCTTGACCTTTTCCCCGGCGATGTTGTGCATGTAGTACTCCCCGACAGGGCGCTCGGCGGCCTCCTCCCGGAAGTCGGGAAAGAGGCTGTCGATGGTGTACGGAGCCGACTTCTCGGCGTAGATGAGTCCACCAGAGACGTTCTTCGAACCCGCCTCGGTGCCGCGTTCGAGGACGAGCGTCTCGACGCCCTGCTTTGCCAGTGCTGCTGCTGCTGCAGCGCCGCCGGGTCCTGCCCCGACGACGACCGCTTCGTAGTGTTCGTATTCGTCTGTCATCGAATCCCTCCGTCGTACTCGTGTGGATGTCTCATGTCGGTCTGTCTCATCAGTCGTCACTCGCTTCGAGCAGTGCTGCTTCGAACTCGCCAGCGTCGAGTGCGTCTATCAGCATCGGAATCACTTCGAAGAGGTCTCCCTCGATGAAGTAATCCGAGAAGTCCCGGATGTCGGCGTCGGGGTCGGTGTTGATAGCCACGATGGTTTCAGCCTCGTCCATCCCGACTTTGTGCTGGACTGCGCCCGACACACCCGCCGCAATGTAAAGCGGCGGCTGGACGTACTGGCCAGATTCACCAATCTGGCGCTCTTCGGTGATGTACTGCTCGACGTGTCCACCGAACTCGTAGGATGCCGTGATGACGCCGCGGGTCAGACCGAAGCCAGCATCATCGAACTGGTTGGCAAGTTCCAGCCCCAGTTCGATTCCCTCCGTCGGGTCGACCCTGTCGATGCCTCGGCCCATGCAGATAACGACCTCGTGACCCGTCAGGTCGACACCCTCATCGAGTATGTCGTACTCGACGACATCTATCTGGAACCAGTCATCGGGCAACTCGATGTCGTGTTCGATAACCTCTCCCTCGCGGTCAGCGTCCGGTTCGGGAAGGTCGAACGCGCCTGGAATGACGCTCGCACCCTGCGGGTGGAAGTCACGGAACGGCTTGTCGATACACAGAATCGTCGAGTACTCGAAGCCCGAAAAGTCCGGCCGCGGCATGTGGAGCACACGCTCGAACTCGACGCTATCTCCGGGCTTGCCGGTCTTCGCGGGGTTGGATATCATCGCCTCGTCGATGTACAGGTCCGAACAGTCCGACGCCAGACCGGAGTCGAGTTCTCCCTGCACGAGTGCAGAGAGGTCACGACCATTGTTCGTCGCCGGGAAGATGGTGTAGCGTGGCTCGTGATAATCCCGCCAGTCCTGCTCCCAGTCGCGGCACATGTGACAGAATATCTCTGTGTACGGCTTGTGACGGAACCGCTCCAGTCGCTCGTCCTCGTGGTAGATGACGTAATCCGCGCCGTAGGCAACTGCCTCGTCTGCGAGATCGGCGACATCGTCTCCGATGATAACGGCGACGACATCCTCGGGGTTGCCGTCCTCGTCGCCTCCGTATTTGTCGTTGTAGTCATCCATCAACTCACGGGCCTTGCCGAGCATCTCCTTCGAGACGTCGATGAGTTCTCCCTGCTGGGTCTCACAGTACACCCACATGTCACGGTAGGTCTCACCTGCGGTTCCCTCGACGTACTGTTTGTCCGCTGTCGGGTGGTCGAGTTCCGGATACTTCTCCTCGGGTGGAACGTACTCCAGTTCCTCGCCCTCATCGTCTGCGCTCCCCTCTATCGACTCGATGCGACTCTCAATCTGTGAGAGTGCACCCTTGCGCTCGTCACCCGCCTTCTCTCGCTCCAGCATGTCCCGGAGCACGTCCGCGTCGTCGACGTCACGGACCATGTTGGCAATATCGGCTATCGTCAGCTCCGTCAAGTCAACCGTTTCTGGGTCGACCTCCTCGTCCTCGGCGGAGAGCTTCTCGATTCGGCTCTCGAGGAGCGTCTTCACCGGGACTCTGTCTTCACCCTCGGTTTCGAGTTCCAGCATCTCCTCGAGTTCGTCGACGTCGTCTATCTGGTTGACTTTCGGCCCGAGTTCTGCAATCTCGTGTTCGGTTGGGTCTATCTCCGGCATTGTCAGTCACCTGCAACGAACTGTTGCATCTCTTCGAGAACCGCCTCCATCCCCTCCTGGTCATCGGGCGTAATCATCTGTGCCTCACGCTCTGAGGGTCCTTTCGGGATTGGGTCGACACCCGCTACAATCGTCGGCGAGCCGTCGAGTCCGATGAAGTCGGGGTCGAGGTTCAGGTCCTCGTGGTTCCACACGGTCACGTCCTCGTCGAGGTCGAGGTTCGCTGCGCGTTCTTGCGTCTCCTCACGGAGGTCTCTGTAGCGGAGACGGTACTCCGCACGTCGGTAGTTCGCGACGAACTCGGGGTCGGTCACCACGAACGCCGGGAGTTCCGCTTCGATGGTCTCGATTTCGGAGACGTCACCCTCGACGAGGCGTTTCGCGCGGACGATACCCTCGTCCTCGTCGATGTCGAGGGAGATGACGTGCGTGATGAGCGGTCTGTCGGTCATGTTCTCGTTGATGTCGAGACACCAGTTTGTCTGGGGACCAGTGTGGCCGGTCTCACCGTCGGCTGTTTTGAACCCCGCGAAGATGATATCTGGTTCCTCGCCGAGTTTCTCGATTCCCGTGGCGACCGTCATTGCAGTCGCCCACGTATCAGCAGCCCCCATCTCGCGGTCGGAGAACAGATACAGGTCGTCTGCGTACACCTCCCGCATCCCCTCCTGCAGAATCTCCTTGTATCCCGGCGGACCCATGCTCATCAGCGAAACGGTGCCGCCGTGTTTGACCTTCGTCTGGAGCGCTGCACGAAGCGCAATCTTGTCGTTCGGGTTCATTACGGTCGGCGTCTTTCCACGCTCGAGGTGTCCGTCTTCGTCGAAGGACACTTTCCCTTCCCGGAAGTCAGGGACACCTTTCGTCAGTACGACCATGTGCATGTTTATCTCTACCCTATCTGTGTACCACACCGTCGGGGGCCTAAGTGTTTCGTCATTTACTCCGCCGTAGTATTCCACTACCGTGTTCTCTGCCAACTCTCCAGAAGAGAGACAACCGGATGAAATAAGTCAGCGACTGGTCTACGGACCGTACGGAGATGTCAGAGAGACGCTGGGAGTTCGTCGCGGAAGAGCTGTGGCTGGTATTCGGTGTCGTGACGCTCCCACTGACCGCGCTGACCGGCATGGTGTTCGAGCCTGTCGCAGGTGCCATTGCCATCGTCGGGTGGTTCTTGCTCACACCGCTGTTTCTGTTCTGGGGTGAGGATATCGCCACGATGCTATACGGTGAGCCCGGTGAAGAACAGGAGAGTGCCCCTCCACTCGACCCTATCGAGGAGCTCAAACGCCGATACGCGGAGGGGAAAATCGACGAGGAAGAGTTCGAACGCCGTCTGGAACGTCTCATCACCGTCGAGAATCTCGACGACGACCGAGTGGCTCTCTCGCCGGAGAACGAGCGGACGAGAGAGTTCGAACTCGAACGGGAGTAAAGCGGACTGGCGAAACCCGCCAGAATGTTCCCCACTATAGGGATTATCGCCTTAGATACGGCCAGCGCGACTCGGGTCGACGTCGATCGCGTCGACAGGACAGACGTCGACACACAGCATACAGTCGATACACTGCTCTTCGTGCGTCGGGTGGGCTTTGATTTCGCTCTCGGGGTGACCCGGTGTGTCGACCCACTCGAAGACGTCGACAGGGCAGTCTTCGAGACACGCACCGTCAGCGATACACAGGTCGAAGTCCACCGCCACGTGCGTGCCGTGAATCCCCTGTTTCTCCTCTGTCAGGTCCTCCCCATCCGGTGACCAGATAGCAACGCCGTCGTTTTCGCCGATTTTGTCGTACGTCTGCTCGAACTCTGGGTCGATAGTCATCGCTAGTTATCACCTATCCCGGGGAGTACTTAAGCTTTAGAGATGATGGTTGTGCAGTCTCCTTCACCGATGAGCGTAGTACGCCACGACAGTGTCGCTCGTCTCGTCTATCCGGGCGAACCCGACGCGTTCGAACTGAAGCAAGTCGTCGACATCGTATCCACGGACGCCAGACTCTGCGTATCCGGTGACGTCGCCCTCCATCGTCCGGAGCCGGAGCGGAACGTTCTCCTCGGCTGGTACCCAGTGGACGAAATTAATGCCCTCCTCGCGTGCGTCCGAAAGTGAAGCGGTCTCATGAGTGATACTCTCCCCGTCGTAGCGGAAACAGCCGTATCCCTTGAGCCAGACACGTTCCCCCTCTGCTGGCAGGTCAGTCCGCTCGACGAGCACACACTCACCGACAGGAATCTCTCGTCGACCTCGTTCTTCGTGGTCGGGATGAACGAGCGGTTCACCAACTGACGGACCCTCGTGAACCGCAACCTCGACGGCTCCCTCGCCGTGTTCGTCGTCGTCACGGACGAAAAACGCGCGGTCGGTCTCGTCGTCGATGCGCGTTCGGTTGTGCGAGTACACCGACGACATGGCGAGGTCTACGTTCGACGTCGACGTGCCGAGTTCGACGAGCGCATCGACGATGGCGTCGCCTCGAATCCCACGGCGTTCGAGACTCGCAATTGTCGGCGCGCGCGGGTCGTCCCAGCCGTCGAGTTCTCCAGCGTCGACCAGTTCTTTTATCGTCGACGT
>PUMG01000368.1 GCA_003551265.1 Halovenus sp. | reverse complement strand
TTGGCGAACACGACCCTGTCGAGGACGTCAGCTTCATCGAGACGGAGATGGACCAGTGGATCACCGCTATCATCACCCGGAACTGGGAGTCGATCGAACGACAGTCACGTTCACCGGATTTCGACATCGACGAGAGTCTCTCCGAGATGCTCACCGGCATCGGCGCGACCGAGGCGGACGTCGCGGCCGTTCTCCGCGGACTCGAGTATCCCACAGACCCGCGAGAGTGGACAGACGACCACCGCCAGCAGCTCGCGAGCGACCTGCGTGCCCGGACGAAACCACAGATAGTCGTCGCGAACAAAGCCGACATCGCGCCGGAAGGAAACATCGAACGGCTGGAAGCGGTCGCTGAGACGGTTATTCCGGTGACTGCAGACGGGGAACTCGCACTCCGGCGCGCAGCAGAGGCAGGCGTCGTCGAGTACGACCCCGGCGACGAGGATTTCACGATCACTGGCGACCTCACAGAACAGCAGCGCGCAGGGCTGGAACGTATCCGTGACGTCATGAACGAGCGGGGTGGAACCGGCGTTCAGCGGGCGCTGGATACCGTCGTCTACGACTTGCTCGATTATCTCACCGCCTATCCAGTCGAGAACGAAACTCACTGGAGTGACGGACAGGAGAACATGCTCCCCGACGCCCATCTGCTTCCCCAGGAGTCGACACCGGTCGACCTCGCCTACGCCGTTCACTCGGACATCGGAGACGGCTACATCCACGCGGTCGACGCCCGGGCTGGACGGCGTATCAGCGACAGCCACGAACTCTCAGAGGGCGACGTCATCAAAATCGTGAGTTCGAACTGAGATTGCTCGCTCGCTTCGGTCGCTCGCAATTCGCGCCCGGTCTCTTTCATAAGTTCGTGGTATCGAAGGGTATAGCGATGGAAGCGAGCACAGAAAGCGGTCATCGGTGTACGCTAACCAGTCAGCTACCAGTTAAGAGTGACAGAGGCTACACTGGAGTCGTACCCAGTCCAAGCATAACAATTATCTTTATTCCCACCTAACGTGGGAGTATGGCAAAGGTGGACTCAAAAGGACGAATTGTTCTCCCACAGAAGGTACGAGAACGTCTTGATATCTCTCCTGGGATGGAGGTGGAGATCCGCGAAGAGGATGGAAAAGCGGTTGTCGAACCCGAGAAAGACCCTGATGAAATCGTTGCGCGGATGGAGGAACTCATCGGAGAGAAAAGAGAGGTTGAACAGGGAACCTCCTCCGAAACAGAACGCAGTGAGACAAGCCCGCTTTCGGACAGACCTGGTCCAGTCGCTCAGGACTTCAGAGAGAACATCCGGAAGGGTGCAGAGAGAGCGACCGATGAGTGAGGGTGGCGATCCGTATCTTTTTGATGTTGGGGTGGTCGCACTTGCACACTCAACAGCACCAGTGCGTGATGCTGCGCTGAATCTTGTTCGAGATGCTATCGCGGGAGACATTGACGCGGTTGTGCCATATCCTGCGCTGTTCGGTGCCCACCATGTTCTTACCGCATACTTTGGCTGTTCCAACTCGACTGCGTCTCGTCGTCTCCAGAATTTCATGGATGCAAAGCGAATCCATTGGTACGACCGAATGCCCGAAACTGTGGTTCGGGGTGGATTTTCTCAAGCAAGTGAAACAAACGTCGAGGGGTGGGATGGGTATTACGCTCAAGTGGCAATTGAACAAGGGGTGAATACTGTTCTGACGATTGATGACGATTTTGAACGATTCGACGCGTTCAGTACAGAAGTAATCTTATCACCTGAGGAGTTTACTGCGTTGGATCAGTTCCTTGAAAACTAGCCGCTTTGATTGAACAGGTTCAAAACACCCACAAAGGCCACGCGTTAATAGTCAGTGAAGATGCGACGCGAGAGGAGTCAATCTTCCTCAACGCGAATAAACCTGCTCACGTTTGCCTGTCTTCTGCTCCGAATACAAGAGAGTTCCGGCGAGGAATCTCTGATGACGGACGATAATTCCTATATGACGACAGGCAGTAGTCACTCACGGTCACATGGAGATAGCACTCATCAGCGACTCACACGTCCCGTCCCGTGCGCAGCACATTCCCGGCGAGTTCCGCGACCGAATCCGGCGAGTCGACCACGTCATCCACGCAGGCGACTTCGATTCGAAGGGGGCCTATGCCGACACGAACGACCTCGCGCGTGCACTAACTGCAGTTCACGGGAATATGGACCCGGATATCGGTCTCCCGACCACGACGACAGTGGAACTGGGTGGAGTCGAATTCGTCGTCACACACGGCACTGGCTCGCCAGCGGGCTGGGAGCGACGAGTTGCCAGTGCGGTCGTCGAACACGCCACAACAGACACTGCAGTTGGAGTTGCCGGACATACACACAGGGTAACGGACACCGAGCGAGACGGAACCCGACTACTCAATCCCGGCAGCGTGACGGGAGCAGCACCGGCAGAGCGACCGACGATGATGACGCTCACTGTCGAGGACGGCATCCTCGACGTGACTGTTCACGAGCGGTGAGAAGGAGTATAGGAATTCTCGGGCACGAACAACGTGAACGCTCTCTCGGTAACAAAAGACGCGACCAATCACCTTTTGAGCAGTGCCTGCCGACACCATCGTATGAACATCTTCGCCGTCGAGGGGTTGCCGGAGTTCACTCCCGGTGACGACATTGCAGGGCTCATCGAAGAGCAGGTCGACCTCCGCCCGGACGACGTGGTCTGCGTCGCCAGCACCATCGTCTCCAAAGTCGAAGGGAGACACGCCGACCTCGATGCGTTCCCGCCGGGCGAACGGGCGAAAGGAATCGCTCGTCGTATCGGCGACCTGTCAGGCGAGGAGAAAGACCCACGCTTCGCACAGGCTGTTCTCGAAGAGAGTGAGGAGCTGTTGATGGAGTTCCCGATTATGCTCGCGGTGACACACTTCGGACACATTACGGTCAATGCGGGTATCGACCGCTCGAACATCCCCGGGTCAGACCTGCTCCTGTTGCCCGAAGATCCCTCGGCGAGCGCCGAACGTCTCCATCGCAGTCTCGGCACCCGTGTCGTCGTTACTGACACGTCGGGACGGCCGTTTCGCTACGGACAGCGCGGGGTCGCGCTGGGGTGGGCCGGAATGCCTGCGGCGCGCGACTGGCGTGGAAAACACGACCGCGAGGGCAGAGAGCTGAGTGCGACCGTCCAGGCAGTCGTCGACGAACT
>PUMG01000274.1 GCA_003551265.1 Halovenus sp. | reverse complement strand
CGCCTAATTCAGCGAGAATCGTTGTTATCTCCCGAAGTGAACATCCGGTGGCGTGGAGCCGGACGGCGAACGCCCTGACGGGCGTAGCCGTCCGTTCGTTCTCCCGAGTTTCTTCTAAATCAACAGGGCCGCGTGGATCAAAATGGGCCAAATGAAGTGATACCTAGGCGGATCACGATTACACCCAGGGCAGAAAACGACTGAGATCATGGAGGTGTATAAGTAGCTACCAACGGTCAAGACACCTACAGAAGGCTTAACTAACATCAATCTATACTATTCACAAACCTGGTAATTTGAGGGGGAGAAATGGATTGGAAAGCGCTACTGGCGATTATTATTGCAGTGGTACTGATCGGCGTTGCATCGCCAGCCTTGGCGAGTGCTGAAGCGCCACAGAATGAGACAGATGCATCAATAGACTCAGAGCCGAGCTTGGAGATCACCGACATTGATCCTCCAGAAGGAACGGATTTCGATGGGGGTGAGGAGGTAACCTTTGAGATCACGATGGAGTGGGACACCGCGGGTGAGCCTGCAGATCGCATCTCAATTTCAATCGGGGAAGACCAGTATGTCCAACCGCAAAAAGAGGTAGATATCACTGGGACCTCCGGAACCACGTCAGTCACTATGACCGAAAATATCGGATCCGGATGGAACATGGTTACTGTTGAACCAATCCTTTGGGGAGAAGACAGTTCCGGCAGTCTTGATACTGATATAGTCGAATACAACGTGGGGTCAGCTGACCCAGTGGCTGAGATCGATTGTTTTGGTACATTCAAGGAAGGTGAGGAATTTAATTGTCTTGGCGATTTGTCTTCGGCTCCTGGAGGTAGTATCGTTGAATACGAGTGGAGTTTTATGGGCCAGACACAATATGGTGAGTCTGTTGATTTTATCCCAGCTGATTCTGGACCTCAAACAATTGAATTAACGGTTATTGACGACAGCGGAAACACTGACACCACAACCGAAGTGATTGACGTAGAGGAAGGCGATCCAGAATCCCCTCCACAGGCTGTGATTTCGTGTGAGTCCACCGTGACGGTGGGTGATGCAGTCTCCTGTGATGCGTCGGATTCTTCTCATCCGGACGGGAGTATCAGTAGTTATGAGTGGGAATTCGACGGCGATGGCTCAGGGTCTGGTGTCATCACTAGTCACGCCTTCTCCAACACTGGGTTGTACACTGTCGAACTCACTGTGGTAGGATCGCAGGGATTGGAAGACACAGCGACACAAACAGTTGTGGTTGAGCCTTCGGAACCGGAGATCACTGCTGTTTCGACACCAAGTTCCGCTGTGGTAGGGGAATCCTCTACCATCTCGGTGAGTGCGGATGAGCCAGGAGGACTGGAACCCCTCTCGTACTCTTGGACGATTGATGATGAATCGTTCACTGGACCGGAGATTAGCTACGAACCTACATCTTCTGGGGCGGTGAGCGGTTCGGTGACGGTTACGAATGATGAAGGAGAATCGACCACTGAATCATTCTCGTTCGAAGTAGCTGGTGAGCAGCCAGAGATTTCCGACATCGAGATCCCATCGACAGTGAGTGCCGGTGAAACTGTTGAAGCCTCTGTTGCTGCTACGGATCCTGATGATCTAGGCCCACTCGAGTATTCTTGGGAAATCAATGGTGAGACCTTCGATGGTCAATCGATTATCTTCTCACCGGATGAATCCGGCACTATTCAGGGGGAGGTTTCCGTCACCAATACTGTAGGCGTTGATGCGACTGAGGAATTCGCCCTAACGGTTGAAACAGAGGAGCCCCAGATTGCTGTTGAGGAGCCCACTTCTATGGAGTCCAGCTCGGTTGAACGACTCACGGTCGATTATCAGAACCCAAACGAGGGGGAAGTGACTGTCTATATGTTGGTTGGTGGTTCCGAAGTGGATAGTGCAATTGTGAGTGACTCGAGTGGGTCGGTCACCCTATCTCACGAATTCGAACCGGGAGATCAACTCATCGAGATCGTAGTTACTGATGAGTTTGGCGAGGAGGCCTCGGACGCGTTTGAGGTGTCCGTTGACGGTCAGGCACCACAGATTTCTGATTTCGCTCCGGCAGACTCGACAGTCGGAGTTTCGTCCGGTGAAGAGCTTACGTTCGAAGTGTCGGCTGCTGATCCTGACGGAGACGACGTTGAGGTGACGTGGTATGTTGATGGTGATCGCTATCAACAGGGCGGAGACACGATGGTACGAACGTTTTCGGAGGTTGGGATGACCTCTGTTGAGGCAGTTGTGGAGAGTGAACATGGCGAGGAGACGACCCAATCCTGGTCGGTACAAACAGACACGTTTCGTGAATCTCCACGAGTGGTTGACCATACCACCGCACAACAGGTTGACCCCGACGACGATTCACCAATAGTGACATTTTCATTCAGAAATGTCGATGCTAACGAACGCACTGCTGCTGTCGAAATCAGAGCTGAGACCCCTGATGGAATCACGTTAAGCGGCGCACAGAGTATCGATGAAACCGACGGTGCTCAGTCAGTGGTTATTAAAGAGGTTCCCCCTGGCGCTCAGGAAGATTTGTCATTAGAGATTACCGTCCAAGATGATGACCTTGAAGGCAGTACTGCGTCGTTCGATTATGAAATTATTTACTATCCCGTTGAGGACCCAACACAGACGATTACAGTCAAGGAACGGAGTTTAGAGTTCCAGGTTGGTGATGAAGAAGTTGCGGTTGTTGAGGAATCTTCTGTCGATGACATGACTGAAGCAGATGAGCCCAGTGGGCAGGTTATTGATCCGCCTGATGACTCTATTCCAGGATTCACTGCATTTTCAGTGCTCCTAGCGGTATCCTTGCTGTTTGCGGTGATACGCTGGAGAGAGTAGGGACACTCAGTTGGTTTTGTGCATTACTATAACCGTCAGAGACCGCATCAATCACTTGACGGACGAACACCAGCAGAGGAGGTGCTACACTAGACAGTGCCACTAATCGCTATTAGTACAGCAGACAGACTTATGACCGTTTAGCCTGGTTATACTGCCGTGTCAATCAGACGGTCGAAACCGATCGATCAGCTCTACGAGGAAGTCGCTACATACGACCTCGTAATCGTTCCTGACGCCCCACTCGCGAGCGCGCTAAACCGACGACTCGAGCGGCCACACTTCGGGCCGTTTGCGATCACACCGCGCCGGCTCGCGTCTCGGCG
>PUMG01000380.1 GCA_003551265.1 Halovenus sp. | reverse complement strand
GGTTCGCGGCCGAGTTCCGCGACGACGAGTTCGTGATCCGCATCGGCCAGTGTCATTATCTGCTCGTTACCGCAGGGTGGCTAAATCGCTTTCCACTCCCGGCCCGCCATAGCCAGGACGACTCTCTCAGTAGAAGCCGCGCTCGACGTCTTCGTCGATGATGTCCTCGAACTCGGCGTCGAGCAGTTCTTCGGCGTCGGCGAACGTCTCGGTCAACTCATCGACAGCCTCGGGACGGTCGTGGTGGTCGAATTCCATCGGCCCGTAGGCGGGGCTCTCCAGGGCGTCCATGATGTCCTCGAACAGCGCCTGCGGGGTCGTCGGCGCGTCAGCGTGGGTCTCGACGACCGCCTGCGCGCGTTTGAACCGCTCTTTCGCATCGTCTTCGTCGTCGACCGCCTGCTGGACGCCGAACAGGCCGGAACTTGACTCTTTCGTGGGGAACAGCGGTTCGACGTCGTCGTCGACCCGGCGAGCGATACGTGCGCCGACACCCTCGACCTGGTAGGGATTTTTCGCGTACGTCTTGAGCTGAAACGTGCCCCTCTTCGGGTGTGCGAGGTAGAGGTCCTCGCCGAGACCCCGCTGGCGGTCTCCCCCGAGCGCCCGCCATCCGTCCGGGTCGACGTCGCTCTCTATCACCTCCTGCAGAATGTCGTCCCAGTCTCGAATGCGCATCTCTACCACAGAGGAAGCACTCCAGGGGAATATACGCACCGATAGCGTTTTTTCATCTGCCATCTGAACCCTTTTTGTGCACGTTCGTGGCGTTGTCGTCGACGTGGATGGACCGAAAACCGTCAGCACCAACTACGGCGAGTCGGAACTTCTGGAAGTAACTGTCCGGCCCGATGGTGGGATTGGTGAGGAGACGACCGTCACGCTGTGGGGAAAGTGGACAGAGACTGCCGAGTATCTCGAACCGGGGATGGAACTGGTCGTCTACGACGCAAACGAGCGCGAATATCGTGGGGAGACCCAGTACTCGACCAGCGAGGGGACGATGGTCGTCGTCGAGCCAGGATTTCTGGTCGACGTGACCGACGTCCGGTCGTGGGTTCAGTGTCCACGGCTGTACTATCTCAACAAACTTGGCGGTGCGGACGTCTCCGAACCGCTGGTGAAAGGGACCATCGTCCACGAGGTGTTCGGCGACTTGCTCCGGGATGTACCGCTCGAGGAGAGCGTCGAAAAGCGCGTCGAAGAAGCAGGGCTCGACCTCGGGTTGCTGGGTGCGGACCCGGAGTCGATGCGCGAGACAGTACGACAACACGCCAGCGCAATCGAGGGGTGGCTCCAGCAGGGCAGACTCACTGACGAGGACAACTGGCGCTCGGAGCAACTGCTCGTCAGCGAGCGCTACGGGCTGAAAGGACGCGCTGACGGGGTCCGCCGTGGTGGGCCGGTCGAACTCAAAACCGGCAAGAACACCCGCCGGGACGCCCGCTTTCAGGACAAAGTCCAGGCAGCCTGTTACGCACTCATTCTCGGGGAACACGCCGACGGAGAGGCACTCGATGGCTGTCCTGACACCGGAACGTTGCTGTACACGAAGAACGCAGCAGTCGAGGCGAGCGAGGAGTCGGGCGACCTCTCGCCCGCGAAAGAGTTCTCCATCGCCACCGGACTCCTGCAGTTCGTTCTCCGTGCGCGGAACCATCTGGCAGCCATGGCCTACACTGGCGACATTCCAACGGGCTACGAGGGCGAGGCGAAGTGTGAGTACTGTTTCGAGCAGGATACCTGTATGGCGATTTCAGGCCGTCTCGACCAGGAGTCGAAGGCTGGACAGGTCGGAAGGCCCATTCCCGAAGAAGAACGCGAGTACTTCGAGCGGTTCTATCGGGCAATCGAGGAGGAGCGACGGCAGATTCACAGCGAGTACACGAAGCTCTGGGAGCAATCAGCGACAGAGCGTGCGTCGAACGACAGAGCACTGGTCGACCTCGAACCGACCGGGGCCAGAAAGCTCAATGACGGGCGCTGGGAGTTGCGGGCGACCGGACACGGTGCTGTCTCGAAGATTCGCGTCGACGACCTGGTGCTGGCAAGCGACGGCGACCCGGTCGGCGGCGAGAGCGAACTCGGCCGCGTCGAACGTTTGGGTGGTGGTGCAGACGGCGAAATTGTCGTCACGTCGGACGAACCAGTCGAACTGCGCCGTCTGGACGTCTATCCCTCCGAGCTCACGACCGACCGACTGTTGACGGCGCTTCACGATGCGTTACTCACACAGCCGCCAGAGTGGAAAGACCCGCTGTTCGAACGCCGCGAGCCTGCCTTCGAGTTACCGGAGGGAACGTTCGTCGACAACAACGCCGCGCAGGACCGCGCGGTGAGATACGCTATCGGTGCCAAAGATTTTGCACTGGTTCACGGCCCACCAGGGACCGGAAAAACCTACACACTCGCACGAATCGTCCGGGAACTGCTCGACCGTGACCAGCGAGTGCTGGTGTCGGCGTTCACCAACCGCGCCGTCGACAATGCCCTCGAAGCGCTCGAATCGCAGGATGTGACCGACATCGTCCGGTACGGTACCGAAAGCGGCGTCAGAGGGGATATGCAAAAGTACCGGCTCCAACACTCGGGCGACCCTGCGGTGTGTGCCGGAGAGTTACAGGCTGCTGCGGTGGTGGCGGCGACGACAGCGTCGTGTGGCTCGCGCGCGCTCAAGACCCAGCACTTCGACGTGGCTGTCGTCGACGAGGCCGGGCAGTTGACCGAGCCAGCGACGCTCGCCGCACTTGCACTCGCCGACAGATTCGTCCTCGTGGGTGACCACCAGCAGCTCCCGCCAGTCGTCCAGGCGGAGAACGACCTCCAGCAGTCGCTGTTCGAGCGTCTCATCCGGACGTATCCGGACGCAGGTGTCCTGCTCGACCGACAGTACCGGATGAGTCAACGGATTCAGGCGTTCGCGTCTGTGGAGTTCTACGACGGACGACTCAGACCTGCCACCGAAGCAGTGGCGACCCAGCGTCTCGACGATCTCGACGGTGTGACACTCGATTCTCTCCCGTCGCAGTTACGTGACGGTGTGACGTTTCTCGACCCGGAGGGTACGCAGGTCGGAAACACGAACCCAGCCGAGGCTGAGACCGTTTCATCGGTCGTCTCGTCGTATCTCGACGCCGGCCTCAGCCCGGAAGACATCGGCGTCATCGCTCCGTTTCGCGCACAGGTTGCCGAAATCGGGAAGGCACTGCCCGAGGCGGTTGTCGTGGACACTGTCGACCGGTTTCAGGGGTCGAGCAAGGAGGTTATCGTGGTTTCGTTCGTTGCAACGGGTAATCTCGACGGGCCGCTGTTCGAGGACTACAGACGCGTCAACGTCGCGCTCACACGGGCGAAGAAGGCACTCGTTCTGGTCGGGGACAGGGAGGCCCTTTCGAGTGACGAGACGTATGCGAGGATGGTGGAGTGGACAACATAGTGGTGAGCGACCGTCCCCGAAAACAAATATAGGGTGCTGGCGTAACAGGAATTATGCTGCTGGTGCTGTGTATCGACCTCGACGACGACCTCGGCCGCAAGACAGGCATGGAGACGCCAGTCATCGGTCGGGACGAGGTTCGAAAAGCGGCCGTCGCGCTCGCGATTGCCGACCCCGAAGACAGCGACGTGAACGTCCTGTTCGAGGGGTTGCACCTGGCGGAGACGCTCGACGAGGCGGTCGAGGTTGCCGCAGTCACCGGTATCGACGGCCGCGACGTCGAAGCGAACCGGAAGGTCGGCGAGGAGATAGACCGTGTACTGGCAGGGCTGGACACCGGTGAAGACGTCCGTGCCATCGTCGTGACCGACGGCGCACAGGACGAGTCGGTGTTGCCGGTCATTCGTTCACGGGTGAAAATCGACGGCGTTCGTCGTGTCGTCGTCCGTCAGGCACAGGACCTCGAATCGATGTACTACACCATCAAGCAGGTGCTCGACGACCCCGAGACCCGCGGAACGTTACTGGTACCTCTCGGCATCCTGTTGCTCATCTACCCGCTGACGATTCTCGCCAATTTACTCGGACTGCCGGGTACGGTGTTCGGGTTCGCGTCGGGACTGCTCGGACTGTATCTGCTCGCTCGTGGATTCGGCGTTATGGAGTGGGTTGACCAGACGGTCGAGCGAATTCGGACAGGATTGTACACCGGTCGAGTGACACTCATCACCTCGCTGGTGGCTGCCGCGCTGTTGGTCATCGGGGGAGTGAGTGGTGTCCAGACGCTCGAAGCCACACAGGACGCTGCGACTGACCCGCTGGGGGCCGTCGAGATTGTCGCTGCGCTCCTGTTCGGGTCGATTCAGTGGTTCGCCGCTGCAGGCATCATGAGCAGTCTTGGCCGGGTCACAGACGAGTATCTCGCCGGGAACTTCCGCTGGCGATATCTCAACGCGCCGTTTTATGTTGTCGCCATCGCTGCTGTTCTCAACGGCGTGAGTGGGTTTTTCTTGGGAGAGGCATCGCTCGAATTTCTCGCGTTCATGCTGACAGGGGGGACGTTGCTCGGTGTGGGGAGTACGCTCTCGCTGGCAATCGCAGAGTCACGGGCACAGCAGCAGGCGGAGGCGGCGTGAGGACGAATCCAAATCAATATCTGTTCGAAGGGCGGACAGTGAACTGAGGGCGTGTAGCTCAGCCCGGACTAGAGCGTCGGACTTCTAATCCGACGGTCGTGGGTTCAAATCCCACCACGCTCGTTTCGCGGTTTCTCACGTTCGTTCGAAACACGCTCGCGGGCGTGGTGACCCTCGCAAATCCGATGGATTTGCTCGGTCCCACCACGCCCGCACAACGAGGAACGAAGTGACGAGTGAACCGGCGTATTTGGTTGTCCCGCCCGTACCAACAACATGAGTGTATTCGCTGAGTTTCACATCCCGACCGAGGTGTTGGCGCTGGAACAGACGTTCGAAAACGCACCCGAGACCGTCATTGAGGTTGAGCGCGTTGTCGCCGCCACAGACATCCTGACGCCGTACTTCTGGGTCTCGACGAGCGACCTCGACAGGTTCGAGGAGGCCGCAAAGGCAGACACCTCCGTAGAGAACCTCGAACAGGTCGATACCTTCGAGGACGCAGCACTGTACCGTGCAAACTGGACGGAGAACGTCGAGTCGATTGTGTACGCCTACACGAACATCGGTGCGCTAATTCTCGAAGCGACCGGGTCAGCAGACGTCTGGGAGCTACAGATGCGCTTCGACGACCACGACCGACTCAGACAGTTCCAGGAGTACTGCGTCGAACACGGTCTCCCCTACGACCTTCAGCGACTACACGACATCTCGAACCCGAAAACCAGCAGTCAGTACGACCTCACCGACAAACAACACACTGCCCTGATGACCGCCTGGGAGGCCGGATACTTCGAAACACCGCGTGAAGCCACGCTGGAAGACCTCGCCAGCGACCTCGAAATTTCACAGCAGGCACTGTCGAACCGCGTTCGACGAGGGCTCAACACACTGATTTCGAACACGCTCCGCGTGAGGAGTCCCGAAGACGAGAACTGATGGGCCGTCCGTACCGGGATTCTCGAACCTGTACAGCGATTCTCGCTACGACGTGCGGCGATAGATCTATGATGACGTACGATAACGCCCATATAAAAGATTGTACTGACAACCCCAGTTCACGTGCCGGAGCATCCCGTATCAACAACAGCAATGGCAATTCCCGAGACACGGCGTGGCTGGCAGACACGCGAACCGAACACAGAACAGACACTCGAAGCGTTCGCCAGCGAGCGGCGGCGGACGATTCTGTCGGTGCTCGACCGTCTCTCTGCTGTGACGGCAGAAGAACTCGCGACGCACGTGCTGGCAGCCGAGTCGGAGAAATCTCTGACAGCGGTCTCGGAAACAGAGGTCCAGGAAGTCGAGACGATGCTGCACCATCAGAATCTTCCCAAACTGGAGGCGGCCGGTCTCATCACGTGCTCAGGCGGGACGGTCTCCCTCGCTCGCTACTCGCCGTGTAGTGTCTGGGAGTTCATCAGCACGTTCGAGACCAACGTCCACGACTGGGACACCGTGTTCTCGGCGTTCGCCAGCGAGCGCTATCGCGTGGTTGCATCCACACTCGACAGTGAAGTCGTCCCGATGGACCGCCGCGACCTCGCGGAAGCTATCGCCGAGCACGAATACGAGGACGACCACACAGCACACGTCGACGAACTGGAAGCCGAGCTACACCACGTCGTGCTGCCAAAACTCGAAGCACTGGATCTACTTACCTACGATGTTGAAACCGAGCGAGTTCATTCCAACGAACTGCTCGAATCAGTCACCCGACTCGTTTCGTGTCTCTCTCAATGACGCACACGTACGAACGAACCGCGAGCAACAGCATCAGCGAAACAATCTACTACGCGGTCGCAGACGCCAGAGACTGTGACCCTCTGGACCTGCCGCCGCTCGTCAGGTCGGTCGACACCGATGCACTGGATGCGTTCGTCGACGAATCGAACGGACTCACTGAGTTCACAGCCGTGCTCCAGTACGCCGGTTGTGAAATTGTCGTGGATACCGCTCAGGTCCACGTCGAGGTTTCCCGGTCCTCATACTGGTTGTCGTGAGCCCGTACACCAGAGTGCCTCAGTGACACTCCTCGAGTGAGTCGGCAACATCGGAGAGAATCTGGACGTCGAGTGAGCCAGTGACACGATAGTCGAGACTGTCACACTCCCAGACCAACTCAGGTCGATCACCCGTCACGAACAGGTCCGCATCGACATCCCCCACACCAGTCTCGACGAGGTCATCCTCGGCAGTGCGGTGTTCGTCGTCAGTGACGTGCACGTTCAGACTGTCCGTTCCGTCGAGATACGTCAACATGAGCGTCGTCGCGTTGTCTCGTGCCGTCTCATTGTCGAACGTTCCAACCGAGATTCGTTCGAGGCTGTACCCCTCCGGAACTGTCGGCTCTGGAACGTCGTACGGAAGTGTGTCTTCGGCCCCCTCGAGGTCATCGAACTCTTCGGTATCTGGGAAGAGTGGCTCGGTGACTTCGGCATCGGCTGGTGGTTCGAACTCGAACGTCTCGTCGTCGTGATCGACTCCGACAGTGAGTTCCTCGTACGCTCTCGTTGTCGTCGCCACAGCCTCGCCCTCCTCGTTCGTCCATTCAATGCGTTGTTTGACCGGATAATCGGAGTCGACAGCAACCCACCACGTCTCTGCTGAAAGATACCAGGTTTCGTCTGACTCCGCCTCGAAGAGTGGGAACTGGTGTTCGATGTCACCCGCTCGCACGTCCAGCGATAGCTCCGCCACAGCATCGTCCGGCGGTAGCAACTCGAGGATGTGTGCCTCCCGGTCGGCGACCGTCTCTGTCCCAGCGTAGTCGATTTCGTACACGTCCTGTACCTCCAGAATGTTCGTCCCGAACGTCAGCGTCTCGCTGAGCCAGTATCCCTCCGCCTCGGTGTAGACCACCCGATTATCGCTCTCGTCGTAGCGCCACATATCCGAGTGGTTGATACTCACGCTGTCCCATGTCCGGTTCGACGAGGCTTCAAGCACCTCGATAACAGACTGGTCTGGCGGATCTTCTGTCACCCTGACGGTCCGACTTTCGTGTTCGCCGTTTCGTTCGACCGTCTCAGTTCGGACACCTTCGATTGGCTCGTTCTGGAGAGCCTCGATGCTCGCGTTCAGGCGTGTTTCACCGCGAGAGTCATCCTCCGGAGAACCGGCCCCGGGTGCATCGCTGAGGAGTGGCACACCGAGAACTACCGCTCCGCCCAGTAGGCCCAGAATCAGGAGAACGAGCGCCTCTTGGTGTGCCGAAGCCATGGCCGGAGTTACTCTGTCGTAACAACTGTGTCGTGTGTAGTCCCGACGAGCGGATTGTCGAGACCCATCGCCTCGTCGGTCATTTCGATGCTCTCTTCCTGTGAGGCGCGTGCGAGTACCGCACGGATCGCGTCGACGTTCTCGGGCACCACGTCCGATTCCTGGTGAATCGCCTGGAACAGATAGAGGTCCGGACCTTCCATGGAGATGGACTCGCCCCAGATACAGTTCTCCCAGATGTCCGCCCGCGGACGGCCCGCGTCCTGTGCGAGTTCTTTGAGTGCGCCAGCACCGTCGACTCCCAGCCACTCGGGAATGACGAACGTTCGCCGCTCGCTTTCGAGGAGTTCGCGCACCTCACTGGCGGTGGGTTCAGCCGACAGCGTGACGTTCACGCTGTGCATGTGCATGAGGGTCGCTGGCACCTTGAGTCCGAGCGTGTCGATGTCAAGGTCTGGGAAGATGGTGTTCACGTCCGGGCCGTGGTGTGAGGGCAGGCTGACGGGGTTCGGTACGATGTCGTTTATCGGTCCGCGACCGGTCTGAGCGGGGTCGCCACCGCGACGGACCAGCGTGGTTCGAACCTTCTCGATGCCGTAGGACTCAGAGAGGGGAGCAATCAACCGCGAGAGACCCGTCGTGTTACAGGAGACCACACGGACGAGGTCACATCCTTCGACCTCGTTGTAGTTCGAGCGGGCGTTGAAACTCGCATCGACGACGTCCGCACTCTCGCCACCCTGCAGGAGGGCAGGTGTGTCGTACTCGCGGTAGAGGTCGGTGTTGTCGGCACCGATGCCGGAGGGGCAGGCGTCGACGATGATGTCACTTGCCTTGACGAGCTCGTCGACGTCACCCGCGAGGTCGATACCGGCGTCGGCGAACAGCGGCTTTCGTTCCTCGATAGCGGCGTAGAGGTCGAACCCTTTGTCAACTGCGCCCTGCGCCTCGAAGTTTGGTCGAGTCTTCGCCACACCCACGACCTCCATGTCTGGCTGGGCGCGGACAGCGTCAGCGACGCGCTTGCCAATTGTTCCGTACCCGTTGATGCCTACGCGAATCATTGTGAGAGGTTTCGACAGGTTCAGCTATATAACTCACGAACGAGGGCGGGATGCTGTTCGTCTCCATTCAGTTCCCGAACACCCTCACGTTCTTGCCCCGTGGTGTGCCGAATGACTCCCTTGCACTGCGGTTATACACAATCTCGCCGCGCAGCATCGTCCAGTCGGGAAACAGTCCCTCTCGTCCCTCGAACGGCGTCCACGTACACTTCGTGTGCAGATTCTCCGCACGAATCTCCGTGAGTTCGGCCGGATCGACGAGGACGAGGTCTGCGTAATTCCCCTCGGCAACAGTTCCCCGGTCGGGGAGGTCGAACACGTCTGCAGGATTGTTCGCAGTCAGGTCGCGGACACGTTCGTACGTGAAGCCACCAGTTTCGGCTTCTGCGAGCAGCATGGGAAGGACCGTCTCGACACCAGGAACCCCGCTCGGTGCGTCCCAGACGCCCACATCCTTCTCTGCTGCCGTGTGCGGTGCGTGGTCGGTCGCAATCATGTCGACTGTGCCGTCGGCGACGCGCTCGTACACCTCTTCTCGGAGTGTTTCGTCCCGGAGCGGCGGATTCATGACGCCGTGAGTCCCCAGTTCGTCGAGGTCCTCACGCGAAAGAAACAGGTGATGTGGGGAGACTTCACACGTCATCCCGCTCGCAGCGGCGGTGTCGATTCCCCCTGGTGTACTCGTGTGGGCGATGTGAATCCGGACATCGCGCTCTGTGGCGAGTTCACACGCACGCTCAACCGCTGCCACCTCTGCGCTTGCTGTGCGATAGGCGCTCCAGGCGTCAGCGTCGTTGCGGTCTCTCACAGTGTCGTCGAACAGGGTCTCGTCCTCTGCGTGGACCGTGACTGTTACGCCTGCCTCGCTGGCACGGTCGAGCGCGTCGGCGAACAGCGACGTGTCGATACCCATCTCGCCGGTCGAGTCGGCGAGAAACACCTCACCGAGTGCGAACAGCGGCCGGTCGAACAGCTCTGCTGGCTGCCAGGATTTGGTGACTCCCCCGTTGATACCAAAGTCGACGTGAGCCGACTCCGCGTACGAGAACTTCTCGTCGAACGCCTCACCGTCGACTGTCGGCGGTTCGGTGTTCGGCTGGTCGACGACAGTCGTGACTCCGCCTGCTGCGGCGCTTTTCGTCCCTGTTTCCCAGGTCTCTTTGTGTCCGAACCCTGGCTGTCGAAAGTGGACGTGGACATCTATCATCCCCGGCAGCAGTCGTTTACCGGTCGCGTCGACAACGTGGTCGTCCGTACTGTCGTCGAGGCTCTCACTGACGGCCGTTATCCGATCTCCGGTTATTCGTACGTCCCGCGTTCGCCCGTCTGCGAGCGTCGCGTTCTGAATGAGCATATCTCACATTCCACACCGAGTCGTCCTAACACTGGCGGATGAAAACTCGGAGTTGGTCCACTGGCATCACTCCCACTGTGAGAGATGTTCGACGAGCGTGTCCATGACGACGGCTGGTGTCGCCTCACCGCTTGCACGCGCGATGCTCCCGACAGCGTCGCGCTCGAACGGAACGTCGAGTTCGCCGTACACTGGCTCAAGTACGTCTGCGATTGCTTCGTGGTCGCGGACAACGACGACGCCGGAGACGACAGCAACCTCTGTTCGGACGCGCTGTGCGAGCCCTGCAATTTTTCCAGTCCCCGAGAGTGAGTGTGTTCCCGGACAGAACGCGCCCTCGGGTTCGCCCTGTTCGGTCTCGACACCGAGTTCTGTCAGTGCGCTGGCGACGAGCGACGTCGTCCGTTCGTAGCGTTCGTTGATTCCCAGACGTGCGTCCTCGACTGGTTCAGCGAGTGCGAACGCGACGGTCGTTCCGGTAAAGGCGACAGCGTGACCACCGACGCTTCGCTCGACTGGTGTGTATCCCCGACGCGCGGCGTGTTCCTGGGCACCCTCGTAACCCGGACGGTTCGCATCCCGACGACCGAACGCAACCTTCCGTGGCGGTTGCCAGACCCGGAGCCCCGTCTCTCCGGTTTCTGCTGTTCGGTCGACGAACGCGCGTCGAATCTTCTGGTCCGTCTCGACAGCAGGCTCGTCGATTCCTGTCGTGGTAACTCCCGTCTCGGTGAGCTCGGTCGGTTCCCCACCCCGAAAGACACGCATCCCGAGGGTCACTCTCCCTGGAGAATCGGTGACACCAGGGGTTCCCACTCCTCGTGTTCGAACCGGCCGACGATGGTTCCGTTTATTCGCTTGAGATACGTATAGAGCACACCTTCTTCTCTCGCGTTCTTGATGAGACCCTGAGCGACCATCATGTCGTAGCGTCCAGCAATCATCACCGACCGCTTTCGCTCGGGGTCGATGAGTTCAGTAATCAGATACATGAACCGCTGGATGCTGCGGCCGTAGACGAGGTACTCGGTGAACTCGTCTTCGTCGTAAAAGTCGACGAATTCGTCGGCGTGATTGTCGGGCAGGATGTGCTGAATCCCGAAGCGGTCGTGTTCACGCATATCTTTCGTAATCGCGTCGGTGTGTACACCCACGACCGTGAGCACGTCCCAGCCGTCTTCGCGCCGGTCTTCGGCGTAGACATCCATCTCGTCGAGAACCTGTGACCATGTCTCCTGGTGGACTCCGGTCGGATCAGCCATCCGCTGGACCTGTGGGTCGGGTACGCCACTACCACTCGGCGTTCGGTCCTGCTTCTCTCCCATGTAAGACAGTCGGGAGACCCACTCGGATAACTCTTATCACGCGATACCGAAGCCAACCTCCATTGCGAACGAAACGGCCAGTACGAGCACGCTCGCGACGAGAATCTTGCCCGGTATCGTCATCCGACTCTCCGGGCGAGGCGGTTTCGTCCATCGGTTCGGTGGTACCTGCTGGACGAGTGTCTGGAACCGCGTTGCATCCTGCTTGCCCCGGAGTGACTCGCCGTAGACGTTCCGCTGGACGGGGTCTTCGGTTACTCTCCGGCGGAGCGACGTCGAGGCAGAGACCGAATCCGGTGTTTCTTCGGAACCCTCCTGATCGGCCGGCTCTTCGCGTGAGTGGTGGCCACGAAGCTGCTTCCCCGTCCGAATCCAGAGCTTCGCAGTTGCATACGCCATCATCAGCCAGCCAGCGACGAACAGCAGATGCTTGCCTCGGACCAGTCCGCCACCGGTTGCAATTCCCAGCGCTACGCCAGCAACGGTGACCAGTCCTGTCACAAGAACAGCGTACGTCAGCGCGTCAACCCAGACGCGAACGACCGTTCGGACGCGTCCAGAAGCACCCATTATCTCCGGTGACGGAACTCGAGCACGTCTCCGGGTTCACGGTACTCCTCCTGGTGACGGTGACAGTAGCTCTGACGGCCGGTCTCGCTAACGGTGTGGAACTCCGGCTTGAGCGGCTGGTCACTCTCTCCAGCGTATCCCTCACACACACTCCCGAACTCGCTGTTGAACACTTCGAGGGCCCGCCTCTCGTCCTGGCTTTGCATGTGTTGTTTGATGCCATCCAGCACCGATTCGACTTCTGAAGGCAGGTCGAACTCTCCGAACAGCTCCTCGTACGTGCCATCGACCGTCCCGAATCGGGTGTCCTTGCCGAGTCGTTCCCGGATTCGCTCCCGAATCGAACGGTTCGCTCGCTTTCGTTCTCTGAGAACCTCACGGAGCGTGAGCAATGCAACCCACATCTCGTTGTCGAGGTCCTCGTACGCGTTCGGACGGATCCGGGCCGGACAGCGCGTACTGAACGGACACCCGTCCGGTGGATAGCGAGGGTTCGGTGGCGTCCCGAACAGCGTGATTCGGTCGCCGCTCGCCCGTGGGTCGGGTTTCGGGATGGCTGACTGGAGCGCGTGTGTGTACGGGTTCGCTGGGTCCGTGAACAGCTCTTCTGTCGGACCGATCTCCATGATATGACCCAGGTACATCACAGCCACCCGGTCACAGATGTGACGAACGACCGAGAGGTCGTGTGCGATGAACAGATACGTCAATCCGAACTCGCTCTGTAAGTCTTCGAGGAGGTTGATGACCTCTGCCTGGACGGAGACGTCGAGCGCGCTCGTTGGCTCATCGAGAACGATGAAATCCGGTTCGAGCGCGAGCGTCCGTGCAATACCGATTCGCTGGCGCTGTCCGCCCGAGAACTGGTGTGGGTAGCGGTAGTAGTGTTCGGGCTGGAGACCGACCGTTTTGAGGAGATGTCTGACCCGCTGTCTCCGCTCACGAGGCGTCCGCCAGTCGTGAACGTCGAGCGGTTCGCGGATAATCTCGCCGATAGTCATCCGGTCGTTGAGACTCGACTGTGGGTCCTGAAACACCATCTGGGCGTTTCGTCGCCACTCGTGGAGGTCATCTCCCCGGAGTGAGGTGACGTCGATTCCGTCGAAAGAAATCTCGCCAGCGGTAGCCGATTCGAGCTGGAGCAACGTTCGTCCGAGCGTGGTCTTGCCACAGCCAGACTCGCCAACGAGACCGAGCGTCTCGCCACGGTGAATGTCGAAGGAGACGCCGTCGACGGCTTTGACGGGTGTGCCACCGAACAACCCGCCTCCCTCGTAGTAGGTTTTGAGATTTCGAACCTCGACCAGTACGTCGTCGCCTCGATTGAGTTCCGTCTCGGTTCCCGTCGTCTGTGGGGCGGTTGCATCTTTGCTCATCTGTCGTCACCTCGTTTGCTGCGCTCGTGGTGGTACTCGACGGCTGCTGCTCTCGACCGGCCTTCGGGGTAGAGCAGACACGCCGCGGTGTGGTCGTCGACAGTGTCGTCGACGGGCACGTGGACAGGATGGACCTCCTCACACGCGTCGAACGCCTCGGGACACCGGGGCGCGAACCGGCAGTACGTCGCTGGTTCGTTTGGTGTCGGCACCGACCCCTCGATGGTCTGCAGGCGGTCACCCTCCTGGACGCCGGGAATCGATTCGAGCAACCCTCGTGTGTACGGATGTTTCGGGTTCTCGAACAGCGAGAAGACGTCTGTCTGTTCGACAATCTCTCCTGCGTACATGACGTTCACGTAATCGGAGACGTCAGCGATAACTCCCATGTCGTGGGTGATGAACATGATGCCGATGTCGCGTTCTTCCTGGATTTCGGCCAGCAAGTCGAGAATCTGTGCCTGGATAGTCACGTCGAGTGCTGTCGTCGGCTCGTCGCAGATGAGTACTTCCGGCTCGCATGCGAGTGCCATCGCGATGACCGCTCGTTGTCGCATTCCACCCGAAAACTGGTGGGGATACTCCTCGATACGTCGACGGGAGTCGGGGATACCGACTGCTTCGAGAAGATCCGCAGCCACCTGTGTTGCTTCCTTGCCTTTCAGACCCCGGTGAAGTCGTAGCGCCTCTTTGAGCTGATTTCCAACGGTGAACACCGGGTTGAGACTCGTCAGCGGGTCCTGAAACACCATCGTGATTCGACCGCCTCGC
>PUMG01000186.1 GCA_003551265.1 Halovenus sp. | reverse complement strand
CGACGTCGAAGCCGGTGCTGAGGCACTCACTGAGGCACAGCGACCAGTTATTATCGCCGGAAACGGCGTGCACGCCGCGCAGGCGTACGACGAACTGGCTGCCGTTGCCGACGCCTACGACTGTGCCGTCGCCACCTCGTATCTCGGCAAGTCGACGTACCCGGAGACGGACGAGCGGGCGGTTGGCGTCGTCGGGTCGTTCGGTCACGAGGGCGCGAACCAGGTCGTGAGCGAGGCGGACGTATTGTTCGTCGTCGGCTGTCGACTCAACCCGATGGACACGAACTGGCAGGCACCCGAGTTCATCCGTCCCGACGAACAGACCATCGTTCACGCTGACATCGACACGCGCAACGCTGGCTGGGTCTACCCTGCCGACGTCGGACTGATTGGTGATGCGAGAGAGAGTCTGTCCGCACTGCTCAATGTGAGTGATAGTACTAGAAGTTCGGATGGTGAGAACACTGACAGCTGGGCGCTCGAACGGGCAGCGGAGGCCCGCGAGTGGTTCAGTGCGCCCGAGTGTGAGTCTGATTCGACGCCAATCAAGCCACAGCGTGCGGTCAAGGAGATAGAGGCGGTCGTCGACGAGAACACAATCGTCACGGCAGATTCGGGCAACAACCGGTTCTGGCTGCTTTACTATCTGCAGACACCCGCTGTCCGCACCTACTTCGGGAGCGGCGGTGTCGGCGGGATGGGCTGGGCGCTCCCTGCGGGCGTCTCTGCCGCCCTGACGACCGGAAAGGATGTCATCTCGGTTGCCGGTGACGGCGGCTTCGCAATGACGATGAACTGCGTCGAGACTGCCGTCGAATACGGCGTTGCCCCGACGTTCGTCGTCCTGAACGACACCAGTCTCGGAATGGTTCGTCAGATGCAAGACGAACACTCGATTGCCGGTGTCGAGTTCCACGACACCGACTTCGTGAAAGTGGCCGAGGCGTTCGGTGCGGTTGGCACCCGAGTAACCGACGCGGCTGACCTCGCTGACGCGCTTGCGGCTGGCAAGGCGGCCGACGTTCCTCACGTCATCGACGTTCGCATCGACCGGAAAGAGGATATGGCGGAGACGCTTTCCTCGTCGTTTTACGACTCCGTCGGCGGACTCCACGAGTGAGATGCCTATCGACATCGTGACGCCGATGCGAGTCGGGGTCGTCCTCACGCTCGCCGTGGCAGTCGGTTTCGGTGTCTCTCTCGTGGGCCGTGACCGTCTCTGGACGACACTCACCGGCCGGTTTATCTACGGGATTCCGTGGGGAAGCCTCGTCGTCGTCACGGGTGTCTTCGCGTTCTATCTGTTCGCCCAGAGTGGGCTCCATCACTGGGACGACCCGGTGACGCTCGCGTTCCGTAACTGGGCGTATCTCTACCCCACTGGAATGGTCACCTCCGGCTTCGCACACGCCTCGCCCTCCCATCTTCTCGGGAATATGCTCGCAACGGTCGTGCTCGCCCCGCTCGCGGAGTTCATCTGGGGACACTACCCCCACCAGCGCCAGCGCACAGTTCACGGTCCCGCCGACACGGACCCGCCTTCAACTCCAGCGCCCGCGGAGTTCGACGGAGAGCGCGGCGAAGAGACAATTCCCGGTGGGAATCGGAAAAACGATGCGATTCCCGAAGGTGAGCGAAGAGAAGAGTCGAATCTCGGCGGGAATCGGGACGCAGAATCCACACCCAGACCCGAGTCAAGTTCTGCTGCGTCGCCCCGGTGGTACGACCGACCAGTCATCCGGGCACTCGTCATCTTCCCCGGTATCGTTCTCATCGTCAGCCTGGTCACGTCGCTGTACGCGCTGGGCTGGTCGCTGGGTTTCTCGGGGACCGTCTTCGCGTTTCTCGGGTTCGTCCTCCTTCGATATCCGATTCCAACGGCCGTGGCGCTGCTCGTCGTCAGCCTGGTGAACACACTCGTCACCGTGCTTGCTCAACCGATTCTCACGGCAACCGCAGAAGCAGGACCACCAGCACCGCCGGGATGGGCGGGCGTCAACGTGCAGGCACATCTGCTCGGATTTCTCATCGGTGTCTCGCTGGCCCTGGTTCTCCTCTGGGCGCGTGAAGAGCAACCCGACGGCCCACGGCTGTTGCTGGCGACAGTTCTCGTGGGGATTGCACAGGGGCTATGGCAACTGTCGACGACCAGCGGCAGCACCTTCATCCGATATCAGGCACTGGGTGTTATCTTCGTCCTCCTGCTCGCAATACTCATTACCTACGTGACCGTGGCCGAGAACGTCGAACTGTCGGGATGGGTACCGAAACTCGTCCGCGCGTTCGCAGCGCTCTGGATTGTGGCCACGCTCGTCGGTGCTGCTGGAGCGGTGCTGCTTTTCGACCTCACACTGCTTACGATGCTGGCTCTGGTGGCAGTCGTCCCCGCAGTGGTGCTCCCGGCAGTCGTTCTCGTGGTCCCAGATTTCACTGCGGACTGGCCAGTGACAACCCGGCGACTCCTGTTCGCCTCACTCGTGGTGTTGATAGTCGTCATTGCTCTCCCGAGTGCTGTCGGGAATGCCATCGACATGGCAGATGACTCCATTCCCGACGGTGCGGTCGCCGTCGAGGACTACCACGTGAGCTACGCCGAGAACGTCTCACACGGACGCACCGGTGGAAATAACAGTGGTCTCATCGTCGTCAGCGAAGACCGATACGTCTGGAGCGTCGCAGTGACGGCCGACCGACTCGAACACGACGGTGAGGCGACCGTGCCCGTCGGCGGTGTCGGCTGGCGCGAGACAGTCGACGCCAACCGGACGAGCTGGTCGGTGCTCGGCAACGACTCCGTCTACGCGGTCGACCTCGAAACCGACGACGAGATGGTCCGGTCGTTCACCTCTGAGTCCTCCGAGGCGGCAGTCGACCTCGCTGGCAACCGGATGGCGCTCGCTCCCGGAGACGAGGAGTTCACCGTCACTGTCACCCGCGACGGCGAGACTGTCGAGTCGGTCCCGATTCCGGCGGTGAACGAAACCGTGACTGCCGGGAACGTCGAGTTCAAAACGACCGAGGACGACGGGAAGACTGCGCTGATTGCAACTGTCGAAGACTCACGGATACAGATTGCCGAGAAAGACTGAGATGGTGTCAGCAAACAAGACACTCAGATGGCGACACCAGCGCCAATCAGAAGTGTTGCGACCACGAGCAGAAGAGCAAGTTTCAGTACGAAGAAAAATCGCGGATACGACTGCCAGGACCCGTTCGTTGCGTTCACCTCCCGTTG
>PUMG01000334.1 GCA_003551265.1 Halovenus sp. | reverse complement strand
GTCGTCCTCGTCGGTTGCCGAGACGGCAATCACCTCTGGGTGGTCTGCCGGTGAGTCGACACAATCTGTACACGGCCCGTCGTTTCCTGCCGCCGCGACCAGCACGGCACCCTGGCTGGCAGCATAGTCACAGGCATCGTCGACCACTCCGCTTTCGGGCCCCCCGAGGCTCATATTGATGACGTCGTGGCCCTCGTCTGCTGGCCACTCGATGCCGGCGGCGATATCGTCGAAGTCGCCGCTCCCACAACAATTGAGAACTTTCACCGCGTGGAGAGTCGCATCCGGTGCAACGCCGAGAACACCGGTGTCGTTCATCGCGGCTGCGGCCGTTCCAGCGACGTGTGTCCCGTGGTCGTTGTCGTCGTCCCAGTCTTCGTGACAGGTGTCGATACTGTTCGCGGGACAGAGGAACGTAGGATCGCAGTCCGGGCCTGCATCACACTCTACCTCAGTAGCTGCCCACCCGTCTCCGATGTTTTCTTCGAGAGTTTCGTGTTCAGGGTCGATGCCAGTGTCGAGGATTGCGATGTCGACCTCACTCCCTGTGTGACCTCTGTCGATTGCCACGTCTGCGTCGGTTATTTCGATGCCGTACGGAACCGTCTCACCGAGTGCGTGCATCTGTCCGTTTTCCTCAACGTATCGAACGTTTGGATTGTTCTGAAGAGCTCTTATTGCCTCCTCCGGAAACGAACCCGAAACGGCCTGCCCGATAGGTCCGAAATCAAGAAGACGATGCACCTCATTCGCCCGCTCCTCTGCGATGTCTGCTCGCCCGGGATCAACTCCAACGATATGCCTGTTCGATGATGTCGTCTGCTCCCCTCTTCCTTCTTCTGTCCCGAGTGTTACTCCGAGTCCAGCGAGTGTCGCAGTGTTGAGCTCTGCTCGACGAGATGACGCTCCATCTGTGTCACTTTGGGAGTGCTCCGGGTTCTCACGCTCGGTGTCCTGACGAAAGTTCCGTTGTGAACTATTCTCTTCCCGTACGTTCGTGTCTGGTCGAGAATGGGTGAGTGCCTGTGTGACTCTTGCAGGATGTGTTACTCCAAAGCGTAGACATCTGGAGCGCAGTATGCGAGTCCACGAGTACAATCGTTTTCCAATCAGAGACGAATTCATACAAACGAATCTCAAGACACTGTAATAATACTGTCGAGGTCACCAAGCTTCCGAACGACGTGTGATTTCGACCCACCGGGTCCTTTGGAAGGAGAAACACTACATCAAACAGGGAGCACCCGTTCGTTGAACTGCTGTTCTACCTCCATATCGTTCAGTTGTGCTTCGAGTTCCGATATCTCATCCAGCAGCGTCTGGAACTCGTGACTCTGTTCGAGAGCCGCAGGACGCTTTTCCAGTTCGATGATATTTCTCTTGATGCGTTTTTCACTCAGCTTCTGATAAATCTCCTCGTATTCGTCCAGTGCTAGTAACCGCTGTACGGTTTCGAGAAGCTCATTTTTTCGAACCGGTTTACGAAGGTAATCGTCAAACCCCATATCGAGAACGTCAAAATCAGGATCGACACCGGATATCATCGCAACACGATAGTCATATCCTGTCGCCTCGATTCGTTCCAGTATCTCGTCACCCGACATCTGTGGCAGCTGTCTATCAAGCAACACGACATCGACGGTCTCGTCAATTTTCTCGAGTGCTTCGGCCCCGTCCGACGCGAGCCTGACCGTGTACGTATCTGAAAGAATCGTTGCGAAAACCTCAGCAACGCGGTCTTCATCTTCGACAACGAGTACCGTCCGGGTATCCGAGTCAGTAGCTTTCATCCCCCTATATTCTACTAATGAGACAGACATATATAAACTCCTGTCAGTGTTGTCTGAACGAGAAAGTGGTCGTGTCGCTGCATTGTGTATCGTGTGAGGAAATGTCACTCAGGGCAGAAGATGTCTTCGATTCGACAGTCGAAGTACTCCGCCAGATCGAACGCCAGCGGGAGCGAGGGGTCGTAGCGGCCGACCTCGATCGCGTTGATAGTCTGTCGCGACACGCCGATTTCGTCGGCCAGTTCCTGCTGGGTCAAATCTCTCCGCGCCCGCCAGACCTTCAGTGAGTTCTCCATGTTCTGAGTTCCTCCTCAGATGACCGTGCTCTGCCACCATGCAATCAGCCAGTAGCCAGTGAATATCGCGACGAAGACAAGGCCCAATCCCCCCTCAGGAATCGTGAACTCAGTTGCACCGTTAACCAAGACGTACACCAACACCACGGCCGCGAGCAGATGATATGCGTACCAGCCTGTCCGAAACAGTATCAGTTCCTTTCGTTCATCAGTTCGACCGTCCCATCCGGCCCTCCATCCGATTGCCTGTAAACGCGGCTCGTACAGGAGCGGACCCAATATCAGCACAACCGACGCGAGAATCATTCCGAGTTGAGCAGTTGGGTGGGTGACGATCTGACTGGCGACGGCGACGAGCAGGGCTGTCGCACTCACTACTACCCCCATCCAGAAGTAGTACAGGCGAGTGTCGTCCATGTAAAGCCTACTTTACTTTTTGTATTAACTCTTTTCCATCAAATTCCGAGAATTCTCAGTCAGCAGTATAATCTGTGTTCATGCCGTAATAAAAACCTGCGTCTCACTCGACCTTTTCTTTCCCTCTCCACTCTGCAGAGTTGTCCCGGGGTTCGTATCCGAGCACCTCTTTGGCCCGGTCGAGCGAGTAGTACTTGCGGTCGTTGTCTGAGATACCGTAGACGATTTCATAGTCGTAACTCGCCTGCAGCGCGCAGTCATGAAGGTGAGCGCAGTCGCGTGGCGAGAGCCACATCGCCTGTCCGCGTTCGTAGTCGATTGGCGGGTGGTTCTCGTTGAGATTACCGATACGAACGTTACAGATCGACAGCCCATGTTTATCGTGATAGTATCGGCCGATAATCTCGCCAGCAGCCTTGCTGATGCCGTACTTGTTGCCGGGACGGGGGAGTTCAGACCCGTCGAGACGGAACTCGTCGTGGGCGCGATACATCTCGGGCGTCCGCTCGTCCGTCTCGAACGCACCGACAGCGTGATTCGAGGAGGCGAACACCACCTTCTCGACACCGCATTCGACGGCCATCTCGTAAATCGTGTGGGTGCCGTCGATGTTGTTGGCCAGAACGCTTCGCCAGGGAGCCTCGGGACGGGGGTCTCCAGCCAGGTGAATGACTGCACCCACGTCTGTCATCGCGGGACGGACATCGGCGGGATCCTGAACCTCACCAGTGAAGTACGGTGCGTCAGGTTCCGTCGCCGGATGGCTGTGGTACATCAGGCGCCAGTCG
>PUMG01000064.1 GCA_003551265.1 Halovenus sp. | reverse complement strand
GTTCCCGTACAGACTGTGTTCCGTTGGGAGCCGTCCGAAAAAGCGGATAGGTATGATTTTGAACTTGCCGTTGACAGTGAATTTGAGGAGCTGGTCATAGAAGCAGAAGACATGTCGAAAACCGACTATGCCATTGAAGAGGATCTGGATCACGAGTCAGCGTATTATTGGCGAGTTCGCGGAGTTAATGAAGACGGAAGCGGCGAATGGAGTCCGGAATGGAGCTTTACGGCCGAAGAGCTACCACAGTTCGAAGGTCAGCCGTTTATAACCATTTGGCAGACCGATAACGAAGGTTCCAGCGAGGACAACCAGATCACCATTCCAGGGGTAGGTGACTATTATGAAATCCAATGGGAACAAACAGAAAACCCTGAAATCAGCGGTAGCGAGACAGGCGAAGGAGAACACACGATTACCTTCCCTGAGCCGGGCACCTATGAGGTGAGCATCAGCGGTGACTTTGAACGCATACACTTTGGCATGTATGGTATCAGAGGAGGTGGCGACGAGAATAAAATACTGGATGTAACGCAATGGGGGGATATTGAGTGGACGGACATGACCGGTGCTTTCCGCAATGCATCGCATTTGCAGGTCTCTGCTTCCAACGCACCAGATCTTTCTGAGGTGACTTCACTAGCGGACATGTTCTGGAGAGCCGAATCGATGAACGGACAGATCGGCCACTGGCAAACCGAAACAATTGAGGATATGTCGGGCCTGTTCGGTAGAGCCACCTCTTTCAATCAGGATATTGGCGAATGGAATACGGAAAATGTGACAGATATGTCCCGGATGTTTTTTGATGACGATGCCGGTTATCACCCCTTCAACCAGGATATCAGTGGCTGGAATACGAAAAATGTCATCAACATGAGAGGGATGTTTCTTGCTGCAAGAGATTTCAACCAGGACATCAGTGGCTGGGATACCGGCAATGTTGAGAATATGTCAGAAATGTTTTGGAATGCAGATGAATTTAATCAGAATATAGGCCGCTGGGATACCGGCAATGTGACAAATATGGCTGCCATGTTTTTGCGAAGTGGTTTCAACCGGGATATAGGCGACTGGGATACCGGCAACGTGACTGATATGGCCCGAATGTTCTTTCAGGCCCCAAATTTCAATCAGGATATTGGTGGCTGGAATACAGAAAACGTCTCAAGAATGGGCGGAATGTTTGATCGTGCAAACTCTTTCAATCAGGATTTGAGTTCTTGGGATGTGAGTAATGTTGTTAGTGGCAGTGATCGTCTGGATTCCATGGAAAATATGCTTGACCGTACCGACCTTTCAATAGAAAATTACGATAAATTACTCATCGCTTGGTCGGAATTGGATTTGCAGCCCGATGTGACCCTGGACGCAGACGGTATTCTCTATTGCAATGCCGGTGACTACCGGCAACATATGATTGACACCTACGGCTGGACGATCAACGATGACGGCCTTGCCGATGGTTGTCCTGCAGCTCCCTCTATCGCCGATTACGAAGTAGGCTGGAACCTGGTCAGCCTGCCTTTCGATATCGATCCGGTTCCCATCAGCCAGTGGTTCGATCATTATGTGTCGAATTCGGTATACTCGTTTACCGACAGTTTGTATCAGGAAACAAAGGATGTTGTTGCTGGTGCAGCATACTGGGTTTATTTTACCGAACCGGAAAGTCTTTTAGAGAAGGAAACACTTGTATCGAGTCTGGAGGTGCCCGTAGAGGAAGGGTGGAACTTGATCGGCAGTATCGATGAGCCATTACAAAGCAATGCGCTCTACAGCGAGGAACTGGTCATCGAAGGAACGCTTTACGATGACCGGTATGAGCAGGCGGATGAGATCCGTTCCGGCCATGGCTACTGGGTTCGGACCAACGGTAGTGGTACGATTACGCTTTCCTCCGAAGTGCAAAAGAGGCCGCTGGCTAAAACTGATGGGCAGGATTCCAAATATCAGAAGGCTTTTGATCCGGAACAAAGCTTTTTCCGGCTTTCGGTTGCCCTGGACAGTATGGACGTGCATCGGGACTTCTATCTGGCCGGGAAGTTGCCTGATGAAGTAGATCGACGCAGCTTCACTCTTCCGCCGCGACCTCCAAGTGGGATGCCGGATATTCGACTTGCCGATAATAATAGCCTGACCGAATACGCCGAGACTGACGTTAATCTGGGCTCGGTAAGTGGTCCCGTTACTCTGACAATACATGCTCCGGAGAAAGCCATATTTGATATCAACGAATGGGTGATCGAAGCTCGGTATGAGAAAGAGAAAACCGAGGCCGCGACCCTGTTAAACGGCGAGACGGTTACCCTGGAGAACGGGCAAATTCAAAGCATTACCATTTCTACTCCAGAGGTTACCGGAACACAGCCGATATCCGACCTTCCTGAAAATTTTAAGCTTCTTCAGAATTATCCCAACCCTTTTAATCCCAACACGGTTATAAGCTATGAAGTACCCCGGGAGAGTCACGTGACTATTGAGGTTTATGATGTGCAAGGCCGAAATATCGGGGTCCTGGTGGATGAGTTCATGGCTCCCGGAAAACATACGGTTACCTGGGATGCCGGACAGCTGGCTTCAGGAGTGTATCTGTATCGCATGCAAGCTGACGGGTTTGCAAAGACACGCACTATGATGTTCGTCAAGTAGCTGTTATGCACAAAGCAGGTAATTTATGACATCAGATAAAGATTATTTACACAAAATGATGCAAAACAATTGAGGTGATTATGTTGCCAACTAGAAAAATGTTATTTCTGCTGGCCATGGCTGGTGTTGTTTTCACAGCCAGAACAGTTGCAGCATCCGATGATTGGCAAATGCAAATTATTGTCGACGATGGTATTTTTTCCCAGACCCTTGTAGTAGGTGTTGAATCTGAGGCCACAGACGGTTTTAATGAAGGTCTTGACCAGCTGGCCCCACCCGAGGCTCCCGATGGGATATTTGATGCCAGAATTTTAGGAGCTGATCATGAATATTATACCTTTTTAAAGGAAAATTCCGAAGAGCAGCAGTCTTTTGATATCCGCTACGAAAAGAGTGATGAGGCTAATAATATCGTACTTTCCTGGGATCAGGACATGCTGCCTGATGATTGGATTATCATGATCACTGAACCAGGCGGCACAGGCGCATTTGAATGGGATCCTCGTATTCACAATGATTTATCAGTTTCAAAATCGAATCTTATTGAAGAGGGCATTAGGATTATTGCCGAGCCTGTTCCGGTGCCCGGCGCCCCGGAGCTGGTCAGCCCGGCCGATGGCGCCGATGATCAGCCGACAGC
>PUMG01000084.1 GCA_003551265.1 Halovenus sp. | reverse complement strand
CCCCACCCACATCCGACCCAGTGTGGTACCCCCATATTCGATTCCTGCGGGGGCCAAGCCCATCGAAGTCCTCGGGCCGTCACTGGCCCATTTCTCCTGTCTGTTCGAACCACGAGTCACATCTGTGCCAGTACTTGTAGCTGGCTGATACCTGAATCGTGCGTGTCGGAGAATCGGGAGCGACTTCCTCACTGGGCAGTGTCGGGTGCCTGGGTCAGTCGTAAAGCGGGAACGATTCGGTGAGTTCGTCGACTCGCTGGCTCACCTCGGCTGCAACGGTCTCGTCGTCAGGGCTGTCGATGACTCGGGCGATGAGATCCGCAACCTCACGTATCGTCGTCTCGTCGAAGCCACGCGTCGTGACTGCGGGGGTCCCGATGCGGATACCTGATGGGTTGAACGCCGAGCGTGTTTCGCCCGGAACCGTGTTCGCGTTGAGGACAATTCCGGTGCGTTCGAGCGCAGTCTCTGCGTCTTTCCCACTCGTGTCCGGGTGTGACTCGCGCAGGTCGACGAGGACCAGATGGTTGTCCGTTCCCCCGGAGACGAGCGAGAAGCCGTGTTCTGAGTGGCGCTCGCCAAGTGCGGTTGCGTTGTCGACGACCTGTTGCGCGTAGGTTTCGAATTCGGGCTCGAGCGCTTCACCGAAGCCAACGGCCTTGCCCGCGATGTTGTGCATGAGCGGTCCTCCCTGTGAACCCGGGAACACCGACGAGTCGATGGCGTCTGCGTACTCTGCCTGGCACATCACGACACCACCGCGTCCCGCCCGGACTGTCTTGTGGGTGCTTCCAGTGACGAAGTCTGCGATACCGACAGGCGAGGAGTGGACACCAGCAGCGACAAGTCCGGTGATGTGTGCGATGTCGGCGAGCTGGTACGCATCGACCGCTTCGGCAATCTCCTGGACACGCTCCCACTCAACGTCGCGTGGATACGCAGAGTAGCCGGAGACGATGATATCCGGGTCGAAGTCGTGAGCTTTCGCTTCGAGCGCGTCGTAGTCGATGTATCCCGTCTCCTCGTCGACGTGGTAGTGCTCTATGTCGTAGGTCTGGCCGGTAAAATTCGCCGGGTGGCCGTGAGAGAGGTGACCGCCGTCGTTCAACTCCAGAGAGAGAATCCGGTCACCGGCGTCGAGCATCGCCAGATAGACCGACATGTTCGCCTGCGTGCCCGAGTGTGGCTGCACGTTGACGTGTTCCGCGCCCCACAGCGCGTTCGCGCGCTCGATTGCGAGTTTCTCGACCTCGTCGGCGTGTTCACAGCCACCGTAGTAGCGACTGTCCGGATAGCCTTCGGCGTACTTGTTCGTCAACTCCGAACCCTGTGCCGCCAGCACTGCCTCGCTCACGTGATTCTCGCTCGCAATCAGCGTCAGCGTTCCGTTCTGGCGTTTCCGCTCGGCTGTCAGGGCGTCTGCAACGTCTGAGTCGCTCGCGCGCACCGTCTCGTAGCTCATATATCCACCTCGAACGGTCGAGGTAAGAATCTACCTGTCTCGGGCTACCGTGAGAGACTCCTGTACCACATCTCTATTCGGTGTCGTTCACGTACGAGAGGTATGGAAACTGCAGTCGTCTGGTTTCGAGACGATCTCCGGGTCGAGGATAACCCTGCGCTGGTCGATGCGCTTTCGGCCACCGAGACGATGGTTCCGGTGTACGTTGACGACCCACGCCAGCGTGGGGACACTCGGTACAACACGATGAAACGTGGTCCACACCGCGAGCGGTTTCGACAGGAGAGTCTCCGTGATCTGCGTGAGTCACTCCGTGACCGGGGTGGCGAACTGTTCGTCCGCGAGGGCGAACCAGAGGGAGTCATTCCACAACTCGTGGAGACTGTCGACGCCGAGGTGGTGTTCACACAGACGAAGCCTGCGACCGAGGAGTGGGCTGTCGAAACCGCCGTTCGTGAAGCGCTCCCGCTGACTGTCGACTTCTATCCACGGTGGACTCACACACTGTATCACATCGAGGATCTCCCCACACCGACGGAGCAGATGAACGATACGTTCACGCCCTGGCGACACGAGGTCGAGCGCGAGTCCGGGATTCGTGACCCGATTGCTTCTCCAGAGAACGTACCGATGCCATCGTCAGTTGGGGCGGTCGACCCAGGAACGATACCGACACTCGACGACAGCGGATTTGAACACCCACCAGACGACGACCGTGCTGTCCTGCGTTTCGAGGGTGGCGAGTCAGCAGGGAAGCGACGCGTCGAATCGTACCTCTGGGAGGGAGACCACCTTCGAACGTACAAACAGACGCGAAACGGGATGCTGGGGGCAGAGTACTCCTCGAAGCTCTCGCCGTGGCTGGCGGCCGGGTGTCTCTCGCCCCGGTGGATTCAGCAAGAAATCGAACGCTACGAGCGTGAGCGAGTCTCGAACGAGGATACCTACTGGTTGACCTTCGAGTTGACCTGGCGTGATTTCTTTCAGTTCCAGTTCGTCAAACACGGCCGGGCGTTTTTCACCGCGACTGGCATCCGTGACGTCAGCAAACACTGGAGCCGTGACCGGACAGTGTTCGACCGGTGGAAACAGGGGACGACAGGAGTCCCGTTCGTCGATGCGAACATCCGCGAGTTGAACCGAACCGGATATATGTCGAACCGCGGCAGACAGAACGTCGCCTCGTTTCTCACAGACGCACTCGGTATCGACTGGCGCTGGGGTGCGGCGTACTTCGAAGAGCGCCTCGTCGATTACGACGTCGCCTCGAACTGGGGGAACTGGGCGTATCAGGCTGGTGTCGGCAACGACTCCCGGGACAACTACTTCAACGTTCTTTCACAGGCCGAGCGCTACGACACTGATGCGGCGTACGTCACAACGTGGCTTCCCGAACTCGATGGACTGCCACTGGAGTACGCACACCGCCCCTGGCGGCTGTCTGCGGACCAGCAGACACAGTACGACGTCGAACTCGGTGTCGACTATCCGGCCCCGATTATCGATATCGAAACACGCTACTCCGAACTCCGAGAACAGTAGTCATGTTCCATCGTGCACGAAAAGTCGGACCGGCACTGCTCGTTCCGCTCGCCTGGGGATTCACTGTTGCGGTCCACGCAGAGGCCGTCACCGAACACACCATGTTCATCGCACACGTCGTGATGACGGTGTTGCTCGCTGTGTTCGCTGTCACTGGCCGAGCAGAGATGCGAGACGGGCTTCTCAACGTCTGGTGGACCATCATCGCCGTCGGGTTCGTCGTAACGCTTGCGGGGACGGTCAGTTTCCAGGTCGAAACAGCCGCTGACGTACTTGCTGGCGGTGCACTGTTT
>PUMG01000062.1 GCA_003551265.1 Halovenus sp. | reverse complement strand
GGGTGCACACGGTTCGAGAGAGGATGCGGACGCTGTGACAGCCCAACCTCAGGAAAAGACAGAGAGCGACGAGGCGCTGCCACCACGGTATCACCCACCTCCGCAGGAATCGTTCGACTGGCGAGGATGGGTGCTCATCGGTATCATCGTTGTGTCGTTTCTGGTCGTTCCCGGTGCAATCCTGTACCTTCCACACGCACAGGGCGTCATCGCCGCAATCGGTATCTCGTGGCGACAGGCGTATCTCGCCCTGCCAATGATTCCGGCCATCCTCCTCGCCGCAACGGCAATCTGGGCTGCCGTCGGTTCGCGCTCGAACAGTGACTAGAGAGATTGGGATTTTGACTCATCTACCGTGGAGCCGCTCAACACGCTTTTCCACCCAGTCGAGCACGAAAAAAAGCACACCGAGATGGTTGGTGGTTTCGAGCTCGGACGATTCGACAGTTCGGTCAGCGTCCGGCGGCGGGTGGAAGTGTGCGTTCTGGGCACCAGCTTTCGGATGGTGGTCCCAGCGACACTGCCAGACAGTTTCGTTTTGCGATTCGAGATAATGAAACGTGTAATCACCACCATCGTACCACCGAATGTCGAGTCGTGCCGATTCGACAGACGCGGGATACTGTGCTGATTTGAGGTGGACCGTGAGCTGGCGTGGTGAGACTGAATCCGGTTCGAACGCCCATCCGCCGACGAGCGGGTGTGTATCCGCACGTCCACCAATCACTTCGAGCGTCGCAACGTCGAGCGGCCCGCTGTACGCTATGTCTTCGGTCACACTCGGACACCGTCTTCGATGCGTGCCTCTGCACGCTCGACTGCTCGTCGAAGAATGCGGATATCGCGCCGAACAGTACGCCACTCGCTCACGTCTGTCCAGTGCTTCTGTACCTCTTCGTGGTCATCAACCGCCAGATGAGACGTCGACACCGCGTCGGGAACAGGTACTCCGTATCGCTCCTGAAATGCCTCGTCCTCCGCCACGAGGTCCGTGACGTACTCTCGGAGCTCATCGGGGGTATGCTCGTTTGCCAGCGATTCGATACGCCTCCACTCGAAGTACGAATCGTTGCGCCGGTAGGTCGCAGGTCGGTTTTCCCGACGCCTTGCGATACCCATCTCCGTGAGTTGTTCGAGCGTGTTTCGGGCCGCAGTCTCCGAGCAGCGCGCTCGCTCGGCGATCTCCGAGGCGCTCAGAAACGACCGGGTCCCGACCAGTACGTCGTACACCCGCTGGAACGTTGTGCGGTCGTCTCGCCAGCGCTCCGCTGCACTGTCCTCACTCATGTCCCAAAGTACAGCCGTGCAGAACATATATCTTCGCTTCAAAACATATATCTGTTCTCTATGCTCGTTTCGACTGCAGGGAACGTCATCGGCAGCGACCACAAACGGTTTCGCCGTGGCAGACACAGAAGAGACCGATGGGAAACGCAGATTTACGCGACCTCGCAGTCATCGAGGACGTGTCGTTCGACGACCTCGGCGGGTCGGTCGTCGCGGTCGACGCACACAACTGGCTGTATCGGTATCTCACGACGACGGTCAAGTGGACCAGCGAGAGCGTCTACACCACCAGTGATGGCACGGAAGTAGCGAATCTGGTCGGCGTGGTACAGGGTCTGCCGAAGGTCTTCGAGCACGACCTCACCCCGGTGTTCGTCTTCGACGGCGCAGTCGTCGACCTGAAAGACGACGAGGTCGAAAAACGGCGCGAACAGCGCGCACAGTACGAGGACGCACTCGAAGACGCCCGCGAGCGCGGTGACCAGATCGCAATCGCACGCCTCGAATCGAGGACACAGCGTCTGACGGAGACGATAATCGAGACGACCCGCGAACTGCTCAGACTGCTCGATGTCCCAGTCGTCGACGCTCCCGCCGAAGGGGAGTCTCAGTGTGCGTACATGGCTCGTCGGGGAACTGTCGATTATGCAGGGACGGAAGACTACGACGCGCTGTTGTTCGGTGCGCCGTACACGTTGCGCCAGCTGACGAGCAAGGGCGACCCCGAGTTGATGGACTTCGAGGCGACCCTCGCCGCTCACGATCTGACGTGGGAGCAACTCGTCGACGTGGCGATTCTCTGTGGCACCGACTTCAACCCCGGTATTACGGGCGTCGGGCCGAAGACGGCGGTGAAACTCGTCCGTGAACACGGCGACCTCTACGGAGCGCTGGAGAGCAGAGACGAACACATCGAACACGCAGACCGGATTCGGACCCTGTTCCTCGACCCGGCCGTCGACGATGTCGATGTCCAAACCACCATCGAACCCGACGTCGATGCGGCCCGAACCTACGTCACCGAAACATGGGAAGTCGAGGCCGAAGAAGTTGCTCGTGGATTCAAGCGTATCGAAGAATCACTCGTCCAGACTGGACTCGGCGACTGGGCGTGAACCACACCAGAAGACTCAGCCTCCCTCGCCGTAGGCGGTCACTCTGAGAAAGTCGAAACGGCAACACTCAGAGGGTCGTGCGTACCTATCAGGCAGCAGTCGGCTGTTTACCGTTTCCCTCCGACAGCAAAAACAGGAGGGCAAACGCTGCAACGATAATCACAGCTACGACCGGGAAGTACACGCTGGAGGCGATGTCGATGCCGACCATCTTGAGTAGCGTGTGGAACTCGATGGCGAAGACGACAGCGAACGCCAGCAGTATCAACATACCGGCAGTCCCGGGACGTTTCACGGCCCTACCTCCAGTAGCGGTTGGGCAACCGTGATAACGAGGTCGAGCATTCCGGCAACGATGGTGCCCGCCTGACCGAAGAACCCGCTGCTCGAGATAATCGACGCGAGCGGGAGCGTATACGTCAACACGATGAGCACGATAGCGATGCCCGTCCAGAGACGGAGGTTTTCGAGGACAGCAGGTGCGTGCTCGGGGCCAGAGAGCGCGGGTGGCAGTACCTCTGGTTCAGGCGTCGACCGGTTTGCGACATCGAACCACGTGAGTGCGACGTGTGCGATGAACATGAGCAACGAGACCGTCAGCAACACCCCCCCAAGCGCAATCTGGAAGTGCAACTCGGAGATGGAGCCCAGCGCGGTATCGAACACCACGCCGTCGTAGAACGGGTCTGCAGTCCGTCGTGGCTCGCCACCGAGACCGACGCGGTGCATCGCGTTGGCCATGAACACCATGCCGACGAACCACAGCACGACCTGCCAGAGACCGAGTCGCTTGCTGAACACCTTGTTGCCGGTGATCTGTGGCAGGAACCAGTAGGTGACGGCCATGAACGTCAGGGCGACAGCCGTTCCGACGGTGAGGTGGAAGTGGCCAGGCACCCACATCGTGTTGTGGACAAGGTAGTTGAGATTCATCCCGGCGTTAACCATGCCGGAAAAACCAGCAGCAGCGAACATCAGCCCGGCGAGTGCCATGCCGGTGAACGCAGGTTTGTCCCACGGCAGGGCGGTAAGCCAGCGGAAGTAACCCGTCCCACCACGCTGGCGAGCGCCGTGTTCCATGCTTGCGACGACCGTAAACGCCGTCAACAGACTGGGCAACAGCAAGAACATCGTGTTGGTCATCGCCAGGTACTTGAATCCTTCCGCGATGCCTGGGTCGAGATACTGGTGGTGAATCCCGGTCGGCACCGACAGGATGAGAAAGAGCACGAACACGATGCGTGCGAGCGGGTCGCTGAACAGCCGGCCGCCAGAGAGTTTCGGCAGGATGACGTACCACATCATGTACACCGGCATCAGCCAGAAGTACACGACAGGGTGGCCGAAGAACCAGAACAGCGTCCGGGTCAACAGCGCGTTGACGCTGTCGACGAGTCCGAGCGACCACGGTAACAGGAAGAAGATCACTGCCACAGCGACACCAATCGTTGCGAGGTACCACATGAGCATCGTGGTTAGTACCATGAACGTGCGCAGTGGTGTTCGCTCACCGGGGTTGTCCTTGCGCCAGGCCCACCACGACCGGAACCAGTCGAAGCCAGCGACCCACGTCCCGATGATGAACGTTGCCAGCCCCAGATAGAACAGCGGATGGGCTTCGAGCGGTGCGTAGAACGTAAAGAGCACGTCCGCACTCATGTCAGTCACGTCGGTGAAGCCGCCGAGGATGGCGATGGACGCCATCAGCGTCCCGAGTACCATCAGGCCGTACCAGGCCTTGGTGAGTCTGATGTTCTCTGACGGCCGCTGGAGGCTGTCAGTGATGGCCCACTGATAGAAGCCGACGAGGAAGAATATCGTGAAGAGGATGACCAGCGAGACGCCGTGCAGCGTCAACACGGTGTAGTACGTGGAGTTCTCGATGACCTGCAAGAACCCAGTCCGGTGGAGCGCCTGAATCGTCCCCATCAGTCCACCGATCAGCAGAGCAAGGAACGAACTTGCGAGTGCTGCCCGGACGACCCAGGCTTCGTCGGGATAGTCATCGACGAACAGCCCCATCAGGCATCACCCTCCCATTCGTCTTCAGGGACGACTCTGAGGATTCCTTCCATCTCCTCGTGGCCTGCCCCACAGAACTCGTTACAGACGGCGCCATACTCACCGGGCTCATCGAACTCAACTGTAATCTCGGTCATCTCGCCGGGGATGACCATCGTGTTCACGTTCGTCCCTGCGAGCTTGTATCCGTGAATCACGTCAGGGGATGTGATGTACATCGTCACCTCACTGTTCTCTGGCACTTCGACAGGGTTGGGAATGAATGCGAACTGAATCGCCTGAATCGCTACTTCGTACTCGTTCCCTTCGACATGTTGGGCCTGTGGTTCTTGCAGGTCCTCGAAGGTCACGCCGTCACGGATTTCGTAGTCGCCGATGTTGTCAGGGTCGACCGTTCCGCCCTCGTCGTCGACCATCTGGATACCGGCTCCGACCGCCCCGTACGTGATGGTGGCGATAAAGCCGATGATCAGCAGCATCGATACCACGAACCAGAGCTTCTCGTATCTGTGTATCTCCATCAGTCACACCACCGTTGGTCCGCGTCCGAGGAACTCGACAAAATACATGAATATCCACAGCAGGGCGATGATGACGAAGTAAATCGCAATCAGCCCCAGCGTCCCTATCGGGTCGTACTCGTCGTGTCCAATCTCGCGCTCTATCTCGCCGTCCCAGACGTCAGGTGAGACGTCACTTTCGGTGCCCGAACTCATACTATCGGGGTTTGGCATACAACTAAATAATACCTGTGGGAGGATTCCCAGCACCTGAGAATGACGGGTCTTTTTTAGAGGTGAGAGTACATACTCCAATCAGAGATGGACGTTCCAGTTCGCTTCACCGGCATACTCGCACTACTTGCACTCATACCAGCAGGACTGTATCTTACTGGCACGGGGCAGGCAGACCCGATTAGTACCGCTCTCACCGCCGTGAACGTCGTGTTTATCTCTGTTGCGATCTTTTTGCTGTTCGGCCCTGCTCCAGCAGACCACGCCAACGGAAGCGGTACCACACCTTGAACTGTGACCTCCTGTACACTCTGTGAACTCCCTGCTGAAGACATAACTGCAGCCGACGTCGATGGTGTGTTCTGCTGTCGTGGCTGTCTCGAAGTGTACCGGGTACTCGGTGACGTCGAGGTAGACAGCGAGAGTGAGCTGCGGTCGGCACTCGGGGCGGAGACAGATTCGGAGGCGGGGACAGACTCTGAGGCAGGGGCAGACACCGCCTACCCAGACTCTGCCGAGACGGCGTATCTGGCTGTCGATGGGATGCACTGTTCGACCTGTGAGGTGTTCCTCGAATCGAGCGCACAGCGACAGGACGGAATCTACGCCGCAGAGGCGAGCTACGCCGCCGAGACGGTCAAGCTGGTGTACGACCCCGAAACAACCACAGAGAGTGACCTGATAGACCTTCTTACCGGAACTGGTTACCACGCCCGTCAGCGCGATGACGATCCACACGAACGTGCAGATGCCGTCAGTCGCCTGCTCGTCGGCGGCATCTTCGGGATGATGGCGATGACCTACTACGCTGTCTTCCTGTACCCGACGTACTTCGGATACGACCCTATCGTCGAGTTCGGCCAGTTCGACGGTCTGTACCTGTACGGAAACCTCGCCATCATGACTGCCATCGTCCTGCTGTACACCGGCGGTCCGATGCTCAGAGGTGCGTACGTGAGCGTCCGAACCCGGCGGCCGAACGTCGACCTGCTCGTAACCATCGCCGCCCTCGCGGCGTTCTTCTACAGCACTGGGCGGCTGTTCGTCGGCGGCACTGACCTCTATTACGACGTGAGTATCGTCGTCGTACTCGCGGTCACCGTCGGTAACTTCTACGAGACACGAATTAAACGCGCGACTGCTGGATTGCTCGCCGACCTCACCGAACTCCAGGTTGAGGAGGCAACCCTGACCACCGGGGAGACAGTCCCGGTCGACCAGCTCGAACCCGGCGACGAACTGCAGGTCACTCCCGGTGAACGGGTTCCTGTCGACGGCACAGTTCGAGAGGGGACGGCCGCCGTCGACGAAGCACTGGTCACTGGTGAGTCGATTCCAGTGACGAAACGCCCCGGTGACGAGGTCCGTGGCGGGACAGTTGTGACGGACGCACCACTGGTTGTCGAGACCGGGCCCGAAGCACAGAGCACGCTCGACAGAGTCGTCGACCTGTTGTGGGACATCCAGGCCTCACGCCCCGGCGCACAGCGTATCGCGGACAAACTCGCGACCGTGTTCGTCCCGCTGGTTCTCGTTCTCGCCGGTGCCATCAGTGTCTGGCTCCTCCTCACCGGTTCGTCACCCCGGGTCGCCCTGCTCACCGGATTGACCGTACTGATTGTCTCGTGTCCGTGTGCGCTGGGACTGGCGACGCCCCTCGCTGTCGCGTCGGGACTCCAGTCCGCAGCGAGTCGTGGCATCGTGGTTGCGACGCCTGCACTGTTCGAACACACCGACGATATCGACACGCTCGTCTTCGACAAGACTGGAACCATCACCGACGGCAAGATGTCAGTCATCGACGTCGCTGGTGTCGACGGAAACGGGAGCACGGACGAGATCCTCGCTCGCGCAGGCGCGGTCGAACAGTACGCCGACCATCCGCTCGCAACAGCAATCACCGACGCCGCGCGTGAGACTGACAATGGACAGGACACCACCCTGATGGGTGAGACTGACCTGGATACATTCGAATCGTGGACCCGTGGAGTCGCTGCGACTGTCGACGGGGAGCATGTTCTCGTTGGCCACCCGGCTCTCTTCGACGAGCAGGGGTACACCGTGCCCGGACACCTCACTGAACAGGCCACGGCCATCCGCGGAGACGGAAACGTTCCGGTGCTCGTCGGATGGAAGGAAGCTGCCCGTGGTCTCGTTGCCGTTGGTGACACGCGACGCGAAGAGTGGACAACGGTGGCCCGAGAGGTGGGTGATGAGTGTCGTGTCGTCGTTCTCACCGGTGACGAGGGACCGGCCGTTGAACGACTCCGTGAGCACCCTGCAGTGGATGAGGTCTTTGCTGGTGTGCCACCAGACGGGAAAGCGGCCACTATCGAGCGACTAGCAGCGACAGAGACGGTCGCGATGGTTGGAGATGGAAGCAACGACGCACCGGCGCTCGCGGCCGCAGACATCGGGATTGCGCTCGAAAGTGGGACGAAACTCGCGACCGATGCGGCTGACGCAGTTGTCCTCGATGGCGACCTTCGGAACGTCCCTGGCGTCTTCGAGGTTGCCTCCCGGACGAACAGAACAATCAGAGAGAACCTCGCGTGGGCGTTTCTTTACAACGCAATCGCGATTCCGCTCGCGCTCACCGGATTGCTCAACCCCTTCTTCGCTGCGCTCGCAATGGCGAGCAGCAGTCTGATTGTCGTGGTGAACTCCGCATACTGATGGTCGAACATCCTGGCGGATTTTTGCCCGTCGATATCAATCGATTTCAGTGAACTCGCACACGAACTCCTCATCCCCCGTTTCAATATCATCGCACGGAAAGACACGCAAGTGAAGCACCGGCCCAGGAGGCTCGACATAAATTCGCACGAACACACAGTCGGAATCCGCTTCGGATGCGACATCGAGGGATTCCCACTCGTCGTCAAGTCGTGCCTCGACGGTGTACGGCTTCGGTTCGCTATCCCAGCCACAGTCGAGTTTCTCTGTGCTTGGTTGTCGACCTCTTCCACCCCCCAGTTCAACAGGGTCGAGACGTAACTCGTTCGACTGCAATTCCTCGCCATCATCCAGCACACGAACCTCGATGGTTCGTTCTTCGTTACTCAAGTTCGATGCCAGGACGCTGGTCAGTTGTACGTCCGACTCGAAGAGAGAAAGACAACCTGCAACACTCGAGAGGGCACATATCGAACCAGCAGTGAGATACTGTCGTCTGTTCACAACGGGAGATAGTCCTGAAGCGTCATAAATTCGGTGACAGCGTTACTGGAAATTGCCCCAGAGATATCAACAATCAATCTGTTCACCACCAATTAATCACCGTCGGTAATCCCACAGACAGTGGCGTTACGTCGCTCACTTTCGTCAGTCTGGAGCCAGTAAGCAATCAAAAACCCGCAGACGTGAACCATCCGATGGAGTTTTATGAGAGAGCGGAGAATATTTCAGATATGCCCTACACGTGCCGGGACTGCAAGCGGACGTTCACTTCGGAACTCGAACTCGACCTTCACCGAGACACCTGCGAATCCGGTCAGTTGTTCTGTGATTGCTGTGGCACACGGTTTACAGAGCGAGCAGCGACAGAGGACGGCTGGCACTATCGATGTCCGGAGCCAGAGTGTGACGGAAACGGAATCGGCGAAGATATTCACAGAGTAAAAGACGTACGAATCGAAGCCTGAGAACGCTACTTCCCCCAGAACGGGTCTCTGTTGCGGTGTTTTTCGAGGTACATCGAGAGGACTTCGCGCTCGTCGCCCGAGATGTCCTCTGTGAGTTCCTGTTCGAGAATTTTGGCGTGTTTCTCGGGTATTTCGACCCAGAGCGTGTCTCCCTCCCGTATCTGTCGGCCAACCGTTGGCCCGTCGATGGAAACAGCAACACGCTCGCCGGTACGAGCCTCGTCGACATCCTCGCCTTCGTCTTGAATCTCTTTGAGAATGCCGACGCGATCAGGTTCATTTCCCTCGAAGTCGACAACGCGAGAGTTCCGGCGCAAGAGTCCACCACGGACCTCGATGCCGACGACTGCAGGGTCTGACTGGCGGAACGTGTGGTCGGGGAGAATCTCGAACCGGGCAGGACGGATGATGTTGTCCAGAATCTGCTGTTGCTGGGCCTGCTCTATCTCTTCGACGTGGGTCTCGTACTCCTCGACGAGTCGGTAGATGACGTCGTTCTCGAACAGTTCGACACCCTCCTGGTCTGCGAGTCGACGGGCATCGTCGAGGATGTCGACGCTGAAGGCGAGGATCACCTGCTGATGAGGCTGCTCTGCAGTCTCAGCCATGCGGATGTCTCGAGGGGCAACGTCACCAACACGGGCGTCCATCACCGGAATCTCGCTCTCTTCGAGCGTGCTCACGAGCGCTTCGAGACTCCCGAGTGTGTCGGCTTTCACCGTCACGCCTTCCTCCTCGGTGGACACATCGATATCGGCGAGTTCGGCCTGCACAGCCTCGACGACCTCCGCAGTGTCGCCGTCGCGGACGACTCGTACAGGTGCGCCAGCCATCGCGTCATCGAGGTTCGGCGCCGCGATTTTGACCCCTTCGGCCGCGACCACCTTGGACACCTGCTCGAACTCCTCGTCAGCACGAATCTCCGCCAGCGGCTTCGGCTGAAGCAGTGCTCGGACGTCGGTCACGATTGGTTGGTTCTTCCCGCCGACGACGATTGTATCCTCGTTGCTGACCGCCCCATCGTAGATGACTGCGTCGATGGTTTTCCCGAACCCACGGGTGTCTTTGACTTCGAGAACGGTGCCCGCCGCTGGCCCGTCTACGTTTATCGCCATCGCCTCTTTCATGTACCGCTGTGAGAGACCCATCAGCACGGTCAGCAGGTCGGGCACACCCTCACCGGTTTCGGCCGAGACGGGCACGACACCGACGTTCTTCTGGAAGTCTTGGACCCGCCAGTAGATGTCCGAGGAGATATCCTTGCGCGAGAGCTGGCCGATAATCTCGTACAGACGTTCGTTCAGGTCGGACTGGACGCGTTCGCTCTGGGACTCGATTGCGCGTTTCGAGGGACGGTCTGTCCCTGGGTTCCAGCCGGGAACGGTGTCGATTTTGTTCGCCGCCACGATGAACGGCGTCGACGTTCGCTTCAGGATGTCCATCGCCTCGTGGGTCTGGGGCTGAAAACCGTCGTTGACGTCGACGACAAGAATAGCAATATCAGCGAGTGCACCGCCGCGCGAGCGGAGGGTCGAAAACGAGTGATGACCAGGGGTGTCGATGAACAGCAGACCGGGAAGGTCGAAATCGTCGGCGTCGATGAGGGTGCCTGCGATGTCCGAAATCGTATCGAGCGGAACGGCCGTCGCGCCGATGTGCTGTGTAATCGCTCCCGCTTCACCCTCGTGGACTGCAGAGCCACGAATTTTGTCGAGTAGACTCGTCTTTCCGTGGTCGACGTGACCGAGTACCGCGACGATGGGCGTCCGGAGCGCACCAGACCCTCCCTTCTGCTGTTCATGTTCTGACATTCATCTCACCTGAGAACTGGTTGAAAGCAGCCGTCGATTCCATTTAAGTTCCTCGTTTCGTTCGCCAGTTCGACCGGTCGAACACCACATCCGAAAGCTGCGATGCGAGGTCCCGTGCCTCGTCTTCGGTGTGGGTATGTAGGTCACCTGAAATCACTCCGGCTTCACCGCCGACACACTCCGACTGTGAGAGCGGGTCAGTTCCCGTCGGGTACGTACGGAAGGCTTCTGTCTGTGTACGAAGCTCTCGAAGGGCTGATTCGGTGAGTTCGACCTCGAGGTGTTGCAGGTCGTATCTGACGATGAACCCCCGAGTTGCATCACGAACCGCAACGACAGGGTCACCGCGGTCTGCACACCGCTGCCAGAGTTGCTCGCGTCGCTCGGAACTGTTGTACACCGGTACGTTCTGGGGATACAGACGGTCCATACTCCTAGTTGGGTCGGAAAAATATGGGTGTAACGACTCCGGCTGACCGCGGCGTCAAAATACTCCGGAGAAGGAACCTCTTACTCGACGACGGCAGTTGCTTCAGCCATGATGTCGATGGCCTCGTGTAAGGACTCCATGTCCGTCGCATACGAGAGTCGAGCGTATCCCTCGCCGTTCTCACCGAACGCCTCACCTGGTACGACGACGACGCCGCGGTCGAGCACCGCATCAACCCAGCCCTCTGGCACCTTCGGCATCGCGTAGAACGCTCCCGCTGGTTTCGGTACTGACAGCCCCATGTCTTCGAGCCCATCGAGGAGGACGTCGCGGCGGCGTTCGAACTCGGCGACCATCTCCTCGACCTGGTCCTGTGGTCCCGACAGTGCGCCTTCGGCGGCGTACTGTGCAGGTGCGCTGGCGCAGGCCTGGGCGTACTGATGAACTCGAAGCATTCGCTCGATTCGCTCGTGAGATGCGGCCACCCAGCCGAGACGCCACCCCGTCATGGAGTACGTCTTCGAGCAGGCGTTGACCATGACGACGTTGTCGCTCTCTGCGAACTCCATCGGGGAGCGGTGTTCACCCTCGAAGACGATGTGTTCGGACACCTCGTCGGTGATACAGAGCACGTCGTGCTCGTCTGCGATGCGTGCGAACTCACGCATGTCATCGACAGACTGGACGGCTCCCGTCGGGTTCGCTGGACTGTTGACGACGAACGCCGCGGTTTCGTCGCTGATAGCGTCCTCGACAGCCCCAGGGTCGAGCGTGAGGTCGTCTCGGAGGGCGACTGGTCGAGGAGTGCCGCCCGCGATGTGAGTCAGCGCCTCGTAGGAGACGAACCCCGGGTCGGGATAGATGACTTCCTCCCCGGGGTCGACGTGTGCCTCCATCACGAGGTGGAGCGCTTCACTTCCGCCCGCCGTTGCGATGATGTTCTCGGGGTCGACGTCGAGGTCGTTGTCACGCTCGTGTTTGGTCGCAATCGCCTCACGGAGCGAGCGCGTTCCCTTGTTCGAGGTGTAGGCATCGCTCGCACCGGACTCGATGGCGTCGATGGCCGACTGGCGTGCGTGTTCGGGCGTCGGGAAGTCGGGCTGGCCGATGCCGAGGTTGATGGCGTCCTCGCCTGCCGCCTCGAACACCTCGCGGATGCCACTGATCGATACCTGCTCGACTCGATGGGAGAACCCCGTCATACCTGAACTGCCGTCCCCAGGCTGGTTAACTTTTCAGATTCGTTCCGTCGCTAGCGATGCTCTCGGCGAGCAGGGACATGTACTCGATGTACGGAGGCCAGTCAGACTCTGCGCCACGTTCTCGGTGGTGGCGGTGGAGGTCCGCCCAGACTGTCGCGAGCAAGAATGCGGCGTGTGTCCGGTAGAATCGGCCGTGTTCGAACGAACGACCAGTCTGTCTCTCATAATGAACAACGAGTTCCTTCCGGGATGGACTTCCCGGTCGTCCGGTGAATGGAGCAAGTCCATGTTCGTTTCGACGTCGTAGATCCGCCAGCACGTCGTCGTCACTGTATCGTGCTTCGAGTTCGCTCAGGTCCAGCTGAGGGTCGTCCTTGTCTCGCCACCGGAGCAACAGGTATCCGAGCTCTGTCAGTGGGTCACCGAGTAGCGCCGTCTCCCAGTCGAGCACACCCGTCACTTCGGGTTCTTCTCTCCCTCCAAACAGAACGTTCCCCGGTCTGAAATCGCCATGGAGGAGTGTAGTGTCGTACGCAGGAGGTGCGTTCTCGAGCAACCAGTCACCGACTGTCCGAAGCCTCGGTAGTTCGAGACCTGTCGCGCTCGTCACGTCGTCGAGTCGGTCGAGTGACCGTTCGACCTGTCCAGTTGGAGAGTGTCGTTCACACACGCCGGCGAACCGGTCGGAGTTTAGCGAGTGGATATCTGCGAGCGTCTCGACCAGTGCTTTGCCCACCCGCTCGCGTGCGTGTTCAGTCCGGAACTGTGGTGGTAACTCAGAGCCGAGATGAACGACTTCTCCGTCAAGCGTCGTCATCACGAAAAACTGTTCGCCAAGAACCGACTCGTCCGCACAGAACAACACCGGTTCGGGAGCAGGAATCGGTGTATTGGCGAGCAGTTCCATCACCCCGTACTCCCGGTCGAGGTCGTTGATGTAGCTGGTGTGTCGTAGCTTCCGTGGCTCGCGGAGAATGTAACTGTCGTCTGCTTCAGTCGAGAGTTCGAGAACGAGATTGAGTCCGTCGGCGAGCACCTCGATATCAGTGACTGTCACCCCCAACTCGGATGTGAGAAACGACGTCAGTGCTGCTGTCGAGATGTCGGAGTCGCTCATACCCGGACAACATCGAGCAGACACAAAAATTCACCCACCTGCGCGATTGGCGTGGTTCACCAGCATATCGCGTGTTTTTCAACCCATCGGGTCGACTTCTCGGTATGGACCGCGCACTCATCATCGGCGGCACACGCTTCATCGGCCGCCATCTTGTGATGGAACTGCTCGCGAACGGCTACGAGGTGGCGTTGTTCAACCGGGGTCGCCACCCAAACCCGTTTGCAGACAACAACGACGTCTCCCATATCAAAGGTGACCGCCAGAGCGGAGCAGCTATCGCGGAGGCCGCAGAACAGTTCGAGCCGGACCTGGTGTTCGATACCGTGGCGTACTACCCCGGCGAGGTCACACTTGCACTTCGGTGGCTCGACAACATCGAGGGGTTCGACCTGGGCGGTTACGTCTACATCTCCAGTGGCGACGCCTACGGTGTCGACGAGATTCCAAAGCGCGAAGGCGTGACGCCGCTCGAACCCTGCTCGGACGAACAGGCCGTCGACGACAGCAGAGCGAGTTACGGCCCTCGAAAAGCCGAGGGCGACCGCGCGGTGTTCGAGGCGGCAACTCGCGGCATTCGTGCGATGAGTGTCAGACCAACCATCGTCTACGGCAGTCACGACTACACTGGCCGCTTCGAGTACTGGGTCGAACGCGTCCGCAACCACGACCGAATTCTCGTCCCCGGCGATGGGACCAACATCCACCACATCGTCGCCGTCGAGAACGTCGCCCGCGCGCTCCGCATTGTCGGTGAGCAGGGTGACGCTGGTGAAGTCTACAACGTTGGTGACAGACGCGTTCTCACACTCGGTGAGACTATCGAAACGATTGCCGATGTTCTCGACCGGGATGTCGAACTCGTGACGGCGAGCGCGCGCGAACTCGCGGCTGGTGGGCTGCAGATGACGGACTTCCCGCTATACAACCCCGACGTACACATCCTCTCGACGGAGAAACTCTCGCGACTGGGCTGGGAGCCGCTGTCTCCTCGTGAGGCGTTCGAGAGGGCTATCGAGGGACCCGTCGAACCGGAACGCGACCCCGGTCCGGGTCGTCATGAAGAAGAGCGCGTTTTCGAAGCACTGAATCTATAACTAACTGGTGAGTAACACTACGTTCGTATGCCAATCGGAGAAACAGTGCTGCTGGTGGTGGTGGCGTCGTAGTGTCTCTTTATCGCCTGGGCAATCGGCCGGGACGGTGGGCAGGGATTG
>PUMG01000283.1 GCA_003551265.1 Halovenus sp. | reverse complement strand
TAGAGGTAATGAACGGAAACACGTTTGGACGGCTGTTCCAGGTGACGACCTACGGCGAGTCACACGGCACGGGCATGGGCTGTACGGTCTCTGGTTGTCCGGCAGGCGTTGTCCTGGACGAAGAAGCGATACAGACCGAACTCGACAGACGGAGACCGGGACAGTCGATGATAACCACCTCGCGGGGCGAACCAGACAGCGTCACCATACAGTCCGGCATACAGGACGGCTACACGACAGGGACACCCATCGGGATGACAATACAGAACAAGGACGCACGCTCGGGCAAGTACGAGCCGTACGTGACGGCACCTCGACCCTCGCACGGAGATTTTACCTACTCCGCGAAGTTCGGCACACGCAACTGGGGAGGAGGCGGTCGTTCTTCGGCGCGCGAAACCGTCAACTGGGTGGCTGCGGGTGCCATCGCCAAAGAGGTACTCGACCAGAGCGAGCACGACGTGGTGGTGAAAGCACACGTCAATCAGGTGGACGACATCGAAGCGCCAGAGGTGAGTTTCGAGGAGATGCTCGAACACACAGAGGAGAACGAAGTCAGATGCGCCCATCCCGAGACGGCCGAACGGATGCGCGAGAGTATCGCCGAGTACCAGCGTGAGGGAGACTCCATCGGGGGGTCGGTGTACTTCGAATGTCGAGGTGTCCCTCGCGGACTCGGTGCGCCCCGGTTCGACTCGTTCCCGGCCAGGCTTGGACAGGCGGTGTTCGCGATTCCAGCGGTGACAGCGTTCGAGTTTGGCGCGGGCCGTGAGACCCAGGGGATGCGTGGCATCGACCGGAACGAGAACTGGACGTTCGACGACGGGGAGTCACATCCAGAAACCGTGAGTGAGGCGGGCGATCCAGTCCCGGTCGGGAACGACCACGGCGGCCTGCAGGGAGGTATTACGACAGGCGAGCCAATCTACGGCGAGGTGACCTGGCACGCCCCGACGAGCATTCCAAAGGTCCAGGAGACTGTCGACTGGGAGACCGGCGAGCGAAAGGAGATACAGGTCGTTGGCCGTCACGACCCGGTGTTGATGCCTCGTGCTGTCCCCGTGTTAGAGGCGATGCTTCGGCTGGTCATCCTCGATTTTCTGCTGCTCGCCGGTCGCATTAACCCTGACCGCCTCGACGACCGTCCCGGTGTGTACGACACCGAGTACCATCCGTCGAGCCCCGAGAACGATTCTACGGAGTCGTCGTGAAACCGAAGCTTTCAATCGCGCTCACCCGTAACATCAGGGTGACCAGATAAATGACGGACTTCGACAGCGGTAGACGGAAGATACTGAAAGCAGGCGGGGCAGCGTTGACCATCGGTCTGGCGGGATGTATCGGCCCGTTCCAGGACACTGCTGGTGTTCCGGGGAGGGTCGACCCGGACGATACGGACCCTCACGAAAACGACATGGACGACGACTGGCTCGCCGACGTCCCCAACTGGGACGGCACAACAGAGGATCTGACCGGTGAGGACGAGGTGACCGTCCTGAACGGCGACCCAGAGGGAGAAGGCGAGTTTATCTACGACCCACCAGACATCGCAGTCGACCCCGGGACGACAGTAGTCTGGGAGTGGGCCGGTGCCGACACCCACACCGTGACACACGAAGTTGACGACGACGAAGAGCCCGAGTTCGACAGCGGCAACATCGACGGCGACGGCGAAACCTGGGACTACACCTTCGAAGAGGAGGGAGTCTACGACTACTACTGTATCCCCCACCGCTCGCTCGAACAGAAAGGGAGAGTGACTGTCGGTGACCCCGAAGAAGATCCCGAAACACAGGTCAACCAGTGGCTCGCTGACACGCCAAACTGGGAGGGTGACATCGAGGACTTTACCGGCGAAGATGAACTCACCATCGCGAACGGCGACCCACAAGGAGAGGGAGAATTTATTTACGACCCACCGGCGGTGACTGTGGACGCAGGCACGACGGTGGTCTGGGAGTGGGCCGGCGATGATACCCACACCGTGACGCACGAGGTCGACGACGACGAAGAACCCGAATTCGACAGCGGCAACATCGACGGCGACGGCGAAACCTGGGACTACACCTTCGAGGAAGGTGGAGTCTACCTGTACTACTGTGTCCCCCACCGCTCGCTCGAACAGAAAGGCGCAATCGTCGTCGAAGAGTAGGCGAGTTCGAATCTGCTCGGTAGCGTTTATTTGATGCGTTCGGTCCGTCGTTTCGTTTTCTCACCGACAATGGCAGACTTCAAGAACCGACAGTCACCACATACACGTATGATTCCGCCGATTGCGAGCAACTTCGTCGCGGGCGAGACGCCATCGACGGCGCTGGCGCACGTCGACGACCTCAACCAGCAGGGGATCGGTGGTATCGTGAACCTGCTGGGTGAGCACTACGACAATCCGACAGAGGCCGACGAGGACACTCTTGAGTACGTCCGCCTGGCTGAAATGATAGACGCAAGAGGTGCTGACGCGTGCATCTCGGTCAAACCGAGTCAGCTCGGGCTCGACGTCAGCGAGGAGCTGTTCAGAGAGAACCTCGGACGCATCATCGACGCCGGGGAGTGTTTCGTCTGGATAGACATGGAAGACCACACGACGACCGACGCCACGCTCGATGCATTCGAACACTACACTCGTGAGACTGATGGGAACGTCGGCGTCTGCGTCCAGGCCAACCTGAAACGGACTGGTGAGGACCTGCAACGACTCGCTGCTCTCCCGGGAAAGGTTCGGCTCGTCAAGGGTGCCTACAACGAACCCGCTGAAATCGCCTACACCGACAAACAGACCGTCAACGCGGTGTACCGTGATATGCTGGCGTATGCCTTCGAGGCGTTCGATGGAGGTGTCGGTGTCGGAAGCCACGACCCCGAAATGGTTCAACACGCTCGCGAACTCTACGAACAACACGGGACAGACTACGAGGTGCAGATGCTCACCGGCGTCCGCGAGCGCGCGCAGACCGACCTCGCCGCCGATGGCGTCACCGTCTACCAGTACGTCCCCTACGGCAGCAAGTGGTTCTCGTATTTTTATCGGCGCGTTCGGGAGCGAAAAGAGAACCTCGGATTCGCTGTCCGTGCAATCGTCAGCGGCTGACAATCGTGGCTTTTGTTCCGATGTAGTCGACGTCTGTCCAATCAGTATTAGGGTGTTTAAGGGACAAATTTATATGTGTCATTCCTCTCCGGAGTGGTATGACACGACATAGTCCGAGTCGAGGCATGCTGTACAGCACACCACCACGAGACGACCGATCGGAGACGGAACCAGCTGACGACGACTGAGACTGACGGACGAGAATTCGTGG
>PUMG01000046.1 GCA_003551265.1 Halovenus sp. | reverse complement strand
TCGAGATCGACCCGGTCTTCGACGACGTTTCGTTCGTGAAGCTCGAATCCGTACAGGCCGTCGACACGAGTGGCACAGTCGAGTACGAATAACTGCTTGAGGGTCTCTGCAACTCCCTGCTCTAGACACCCTGACTGAGAGAGACTGTGCTCAAACCCGTCTTCTGTCGTAAGAAGTGCTGAGGTACCCGGAACGACTCTCGCACCCAGATAGTACGCCAGCGATGCTACCGTGAAAACTGCCTCGTGAGTCTCTGGCACTTCGATATGGACTCCTGTCTCTGGTGGCTGTGCAATCTTCGGAATCTCCAGTGCGTCTCCGAGTTCGACATTCGGTGGATGGCCTCGAAGCGTCGGATAGGAGCGCTCGGGAGTCGTGGATTTGAGTGCGGAGCCGAACGAACTGACTGCGGCCATCATATCGCAGGGGTCTTCGGTTGTCGTGACGGTCGTCGCCGGTCGCTCGTGTCGCGAGCGGACACCGACGCGTACGTTTCGTGGCTGGTCGAACTGTAAAATTCGTTCGAGGAGCGTCGAACGCAGTTCTATCGGTCCCTCAATCTCTACGTAGGTTTTGATCTGGGCACCCAGCTCGAGAATGTGTGCGTCGTCTTCAAGTGATTCCTCTTCGAGGTGGCTTACATCAGCGAGCATCTCGCCGGAGGAATCGCGAACAAAAACTCCAACTGTTGCGGGAAGTGACAGCCGTTCGGTCGTAATCTCGAACGCACTCGACACTGGAAAGTGAAAGTTATCCGGGTCGGTCGGCTTCGGAGACACTGGATGGGGTGTCCAGAGCTGATAGCGCAGTCGTTCGAGCTGGTCGATAATCTCGATTCCTGGAGGGTCACTGAGAAGTTCGTAGCTTAGAATGTCTCCGTCGTCGAACATCGGTGTGAAAGTTCTCGTTCTACCGGTTGCATACCTGCGGTGATAAATCTACCGTCGCCCAGTCCGGAGAAGTCACAGCCCCAGAACGAACTCGGTCTCCGAGAGGGGCGTTGCACCCCGGTCGACGGCCTTCTCGACCGCCAGGTCGTCTTTCATGAGGAAAAACCGGTGTCCGCGACGCTCCCAGTTGGCGACAGAGTCGCGCAGAATCGCCGCGTGTTTGTCGTACTTTTCGACGACCACACAGTACCGCTCCGGGTCGACGACGCGAAGTTCGTAATACACCTCTCGCAATCGCTGTTCGACTGTCTCGAACTCCTCTTCGGGAACTTCGAAACGGTACTGTTCGCTGTTGTAGTACTCGCTGAGGTCTCTGAATACGTCCTGCCGTTCGAAGTAGTGACGGAACAGATACTCGTCGTCAAGAGAGAAGACAACGATGGTCTCTGTGTCACTGCCGACGTGGTTCATGTGCAGTCAGTCCGAGTTCGCCTGGAATTGCTCGTACCGTTCCTCGTAGATGCTTTTACACGACTGACAACAGAACGGCAACGTTTCCCCGCCAATTTCAGCCGTAACTCCACCGGCTTGGATTGCCTTCTCGCACACGATGCACGGGAGCGAGAACTCCGCTTCGGTGAGTTGTTGACTCCACTCGTACGTTTCGACCATATCAATGTCGACCTCGCCAACTCGTTCCATCTCGATGCCCTCGTGCAACCACTCATTCGGGTTGTCATCTGGAGCGTTGCCGTAGGCAATGATGGTGCCGTCGTACAGTTTGAAGGCGTGCTCGACGCCCGTCAATTCGCTGACTTCGCGGTAGAGGTCCGCTGCATCAGTGGGGTGGGCACGAAACGTTATCATCACCGGCGTTCGGTTTTGTAGCTTGAGCCTGTCGATGTCGATGGTGAACTGGCGGATAACCCCCTGTTCTTGCAACCGGTCGATTCGGTCAGTGACCGCAGGTGCTGACAGGCCGACGTGCTCGGCGAGGTCGCTGTAGGGCTGTCGTGCATCCTCGGCCAACAGTCGGACCAGTTCGAGGTCTGTCTGGTCTAGCTCTCGCTTTTCTCGCATATGCCTAGAACAGCACCTCGAATCATTAACGTCTAGGCTTATTTTCGAAGATTGTGTGTGGTTGCAGGATTGGTATCGTAACGGAAACTGCGATAAAAGACAGAACCGTATAATAGGATAGAGAGATGTCCCAAACGATAACCGTCCGTCAGATGAGCTGTGAGGGATGTGAATCAACTGTCGAAGAGGCACTGACGGCAGTACCAGGTGTCGACAGCGCCGACGCCGATAGCACCACGGACTCCGTCACAGTCACAGGGGCTGCAGACAGAGACGAACTGGTCGCTGCTGTCGAGGATGCAGGTTACGAAGTTCCCGACGCGAGCGCCTGAACCTACCCATGACCCAGAACGATTCGCTCCTTCGAACCGCCTTGCTCGTGCTGTTAGCGGTGTTGCTCCTTCCCGTCTTGATGATGGTTGTCATGATGCCGATGATGGGTGCTGCTGGGTGGTCACACATGTGGGGTGATGGGATGTGGAACGGCACTGGTGCCTGGCTGATGTTGCTGATGATGGTCGTTCCACTGCTCGTCCTTGCTGGCCTGGGATACGTTATCTACCGTAGCGCTCTCGGGAGCATCGACCAGCAGCCAGACGGTGCGCTCGAAGAACTCCGCCGTGCCTATGCTCGTGGAGACATCTCGGATGAAGAGTTCGAGCGCCGTCGCACAAAACTCGAAGAGTAGTCTCTGGGTATCCAGTACTGCTATCTGATACGAGATATGGCTCACGACAGCACTTCACGCGAGGACAGTCCCCCTTCACACGAAGATAGCACCCACGGTGCTCATACAGAGCACACCCGTCCAACCGACCGTGAATGTCCCTGCTGTCGGATGTGTGAGTTCTCACGGATGAAATCCGAGGGTGTTTCAGAACATTCTCCGGACAAGCAGGACGAGTATTCCTCTGACGACCACGTCGACCACGACGAACATCCACCTGACGACCACGATGGCCACGACGGGTATCATCACGACGACCACGTCGACCACTCCGGGCACGAAGAGATGTTCAAACAGCGATTTCTCGTCTGTCTTGTCCTCTCGGTCCCGGTACTCTATTACAGCCAGATGCTCCAGGAGTGGTTCAGGTACACCGCCGTAACCTTCCCTGGGAGTGTGTTCGTTGCGCCGCTTCTCGGCGCGATTGTCTTCGTGTATGGCGGTGTCCCGTTCCTCCGTATGGCGGCTGTCGAGGTACGCAACCGTGAACCGGGGATGATGCTGTTAATTTCGCTGGCGATTACCGTCGCGTTCGTGTACAGTATCGCGGCGGTCGCGTTCGATATCGGAGAACCGCTGTTCTGGGAACTCGTCACGCTGATCGTCAT
>PUMG01000124.1 GCA_003551265.1 Halovenus sp. | reverse complement strand
TGGTACTCGACGTTCGAACCGCTTGGACTCGCCGTCGAGGACGAACACTTCGAGACACTGGTCGCTCGCGCACGTTCGGAGGAACTCAGCGTCACGCCGCTGTTGCTCACACAGGATGTCGACGTGCCTGTCGTGGCGGTGGCAGTACGCGGGAAGTCCTGGCCGCGGCTGGCGCTCGGCTCCGGTGCGAATCTCGACGTCACGCGAGCGGCACGCGCTGCACTGGCAGAGGCGCTCCAGAACTGGATGGAGCTACGCGGGATGGGAGAAGACGAAGCGGACGGCGCGCTTGGTGAAATCGGACGGTACGCATCCGAACCCGGGCCCGCAGTCGAGTTCGTCGAGCCAGAGACGACGGTTCCGGCCGAGTCCGTCGGACCGTCGGAGCTGCCAGCAGGTGAGAACGAACTGATGGCGGTGCTCGACAGGGTTGCGGCTGCTGGTCTCGACGCGTATGCCGTCCGAACGACGACACGGGATGTCGAGGCGCTCGGTTTCGAGGCAGTCAGAGTGGTGGTGCCGTCCGCACAGCCGCTGTGTTTCGGTACCGTCTACTTCGGTGAGCGCGCGAGGACGGTACCCGAAACACTCGGATTCGCGCCAGCACTCGAACAACCACACCATCCGTTTCCCTGACCAACGAACGGCGCTCCGCTGTCAGAATTCATCCTCATCAGCGAGAGCTCTCGGTGTCGAGGAGAGCGTATACTCTCAGCACAATTATTATTACCTCGATGAACGAATAGTAGGGGAATGGACGAATCGGTGAGAGTGCTCTGGGTTGATTCCCACTCCGACGTGCCCGAAACTCTCCGTGAAGACAAGGACACCACCGTCGCAACAGCCACGAGTGTAAGCGAGGCACTCACCAGAATCGAGGGATGTCTCTTCGATTGCATCGTCTCGGAACAGAAACTCCACCAGCAAAGCGGCATCGAGTTCCTCGAAACTGTCCGTGAGATTTACTCGACTCTCCCGTTCGTGCTCTACACTGCTCACGGAAGCGAACAACTCGCGAGCAGAGCAATCGCTGCCGGAGTGACTGAGTATCTTCAGAAGAACGGGAGTGCCGAACAGGACGCTCGACTCCTCGACCGGATAAAAACTGCCGTCGAGGGACACCAGGAGGCAGAGACATCACGGCAATCGAACGTGTACGAGCAGATTTCAGCGGGCTTTTTCCGGGTTGGTCCTGACTGGCGCTACACGTACGTCAACGAGAGAGCGACCCAACTGGTCGATCGCCCGGCCGACGAATTACTCGGTGAGCGTGTCTGGGACGCGTTTCCGGAAATCGAGGGAACGGCGTTCGAGGACGCTCTCCGAACTGCGATGAATGAACAGGAAAAAGCATCGGTCACAGAGTACTTTCCTACCCTCGAGCGCTGGTATGATGTGGTGGTGTACCCGGTAGAACGTGGTATTTCAATCAATTTTCACGATGTTACAGCACATAAAGAACGAGAGCGACAGTTCGAGGCGATATTCAACAACACGTATACGTTTGTCGGGTTGTTGAAACCAGATGGTACGCTGCTGGAAGCGAACAACACCGCCCTCGCATTTGGGGGGCTGGAGCGCCGAGATGTCGTCGGCAAGCCGGTCTGGGAGGCATATTGGTTTCAGGCGAGTGAGGAGACCAGAGATACTGCTCGTGAAGCTGTCGAGCAGGCACAGAACGGGACTCTCTTCCGGGACGAAATCTGGGTACAGGGGGCAGACAGAGAGGCGATAATCGACTTTACAGTGCGACCAATCACGAACGAACAGGGGACGGTGACACATCTCGTACCCGAAGGCCGCGACATCACCGAGCAGAAACAACACGTACGAAAACTGGAGACGCTTATCGACAACGTTCCGGGGATAGTGTACCAGTGCAGAAACGAGTTGGAGTGGCCCATGGAGAGCATTCGGGGAGAGGTCGAGGAGTTGACTGGGTATCCTGCGGCAACTCTCAGAACCGACAAAAAGCGCTATGGAACGGACGTTATTCACCGGGACGACCAGGAGAGCGTCTGGGAGAGTGTCCAACAACAGCTCGATAACACGAACTCCTTCGAGGTGACTTACCGTATCGTTACCAGAGACGGGAGCCTCAAGTGGGCCTGGGAACGCGGACAGCGGGTGTACTCGACTGAAGAAGGTGTCGAAGTCCTCGAGGGATTCATTACAGATGTTACTGAGCTGAAACAGACAGCACAGAAACTCCGCGAGGAACGCGATTTCACCACTAAAGCGCTCGATTCACTCGACGACCTGTTCTACGTGGTCGGTACAGATGGTGAGATGAAGCGCTGGAACAGTCGCCTGTCCGAGATCACCGGATACCGCGACGACGAACTTGCGACGATGAAAGCCACCGAGTTCTTCCCGCGGGAAGAGCAGGAGAAGATTACCGCAGCGATCGAGGAGACGTTGACTACCGGGGCGGCCATCGTCGAATCCGACCTTCTCACCGCAGAGGACGAGCGTATCCCGTACGAGTTCACTGGGAGCCGTCTGACCGACGTGGAGGGAGAGCTTACCGGTCTCGTGGGCATCGGTCGAGATATCACCGACCAACGAGAGCGCGAGCGCAAACTCGAACGGCAGCGCGAGCATCTTGCGGCGCTGAACAGCTTCAACGACGTCGCCAGAGAGATTACTGACGCAGTGATCGAACAGTCCAGTCCGGAAGATATCGAGCGGATAACCTGTGAAAAGCTGGCAGCATCGGATGCGTACACGTTCGCGTGGTTCATCGAGGACGAATCCGAAGACAGTGGGTGGTGCGAGCAACAACTGTCAGCCGAAGTACTCCGGACGGGGGATGTGGTTGTCGGAGAAAACGTCTGTGAACGGCTCGACCCAGCGCAACAGCAGGCTGAAGACGCCGAGTTCGGCTCACTCGCTGGTGTTCCGGTCGTCCATGACGGGAAACACTACAGAGTGCTCGGCGTCTACACAGCACGGTCGGATGCGTTTGGCGAAGACGAACGGGAGGTTCTCCGCCAGCTTGGGGAAGTCATCGGATACGCGCTATACGCGCTCGAACGAAAGGAGGTGCTCGCAACGGCGCTCGAACTCCGGTTTCGGTCCGACCAGCTCGCATCGCCGTTTCTTGGACACACCGACGAAGACAGCAACTTCGTGCTGGATGCGACAGTCTCTCTCAACAGCGAAGAGCGGCTCGAGTACTGGGTAGTGAATGGGATGGATTCGAAGGCGTTCCAGAACGCTATCGAAGGACTTCCGGCAGTGTCGGACGCTCACCTTCTGAGAACGGTTGGGGGTACTTCCCGGTTTGAAGTGTCCACGGAAGCAGGGTCGCTCCC
>PUMG01000371.1 GCA_003551265.1 Halovenus sp. | reverse complement strand
CTGCCGCGAAGCCGAGCAACAGGAACACCTCGCTGGTCGCAGTGACGAACATCGGAACAGCGACACGAACGTCACGGTACCAGATGTAACAGACGATTGCGACCATCACCCACGCGGCAGCAGCTGTCGCAAGCGCGAGAGGTTTGAACAACTGGGCCAGACTCGGCGAGATGAAACTGGCCGACTCGATGCTCAGTTCCGTCGGGAGCGCCCCTGCCCGGAGGTTGATTTCGAGTTCCTGCGCTTCCTCGAAGCTGCCAGTCTGCATCGTGAACGTCGGATTTGCGAGGAAATCACCGGAGTTGATAGTGTCTGCGAGTCCCGGACTCATGCTCGCACCGTAGACGTACTCATCGTCGACGACGGTGTACAGACACCACTGGTCGTCGCGTGGCCCATCGTGTTCGGTTGCGTTGAAATCACAGCGGCGGACGCCCTCGCCGGTGAATCCAGCATCGACCATGAGATTGGCGTAGCGCTCGGCAGCCTCGTCGTTGAGTGTCACCGGCACGTTCGGCTGTGGACTGGTCTCGTCAGCCTGTTGAGCCGGTGAGATGCGGTCGATGTCCTCCTGTGTCAGAACCTCCTCGACCTCCAGTTCGGAGCCGTCCTCCCCCTCGACGGGATAGCCAGCCATAATCTGGACGCGTCCGGGGTCGTCGATGAGTCCCTCGACAGTGTCGCGGTCCTCACCCGGAACTTCGACCACGATGAAGTGTCCTCCTGTTGCGGCACTGACGGTCGTTACACTGGAACCACCCAGTCCGGTCTGGTCGATTCGGTCCGTGAGCACGTCGACGGCGATAGACCGTGTTGTTCCCGTGGTGCCAACCCGGATGTCGTCCTCAGTTGCTTCGACATCTGCGGCGTTGAGTGCGTCGGCGAACTCCGCTTCTGTGACGTTCTGGCTGAATACCTCAACGTCGGCCGTCTCGGCGGTGTCCTGACGCACCGCAACGTCGATACCCTGGAGACCGAGTTCGTCCGCGACGATACTACCCACGTCACTCGCGTCGTCCTGGTGGATGGGCATCTCGTCCGCAGTCAACCCGATTAACACGCCACGGACTCGTGTGCCGCCAGAGAGGTCCAGACCGTACTGGAGATTCGTCGGATCGGTAAATAGCTGCTCTTCCTCGTCCAGTCCAGTCTCGCCGCCTTCGGCCCCCAGCGGACCAAACAGCGCAAGCCCAGCGATGATACAGAGGATGACAAGCAGGATGATTCGCCAGTTGTCTCTGACGTCTATCATCGTTTCACCCCTTCGAACTTGTACCAGCGCAGCAGGCTCATGTTGAGCAGGTACGTGTTCATCAGGTCAGCAACGAGTCCGAACACGAGGATGAGCGCGATGTCGTCGAGCAGTGGAATCCCAAGTAATCGGGCGACAATCGCCATCGTCGCCATCGCAGCAATCGACGTGAGCGTCATCGAGACACCAGTTCGCATCGCCCGATACGCACTCTCGTAGAACGTCCCATGCCGTTTCAGTACGTGGTTATTCAGCAGTATGTCGGAGTCGACGCTATACCCGATAATCATCAACAGCGCGGCAACGGCACCCAGCGTAAGTTCGATGCCGAAGACGTTCATCAGCGCCAGCGGAATCATAATGTCAGAGAAGGCAGAGGCCACGACCGCGACACTCGGAACAACCGTCCGAAACATCAGTGCCACGAGAATACTCATCCCTGCAAACGCCAGCGCCACCCCGAGCAATGCCTCTCGCTGTGTGTCTCCTCCGAACTGGGCTGAGCGCACCTCTACCGCCTGTATCGAATCATCTCCGTACTCCTCTTCGATGATTCCCTCCATCTCGTCGGTCTCCTCTAGCTGTGTCTCTACTTCGTAGTCGTTGCCAACTCCCACAGACCGAATCGTCTCCGTTTCGAACTCGGCGAGCAAGTCCCGGACTTCGTCGGTGGATGTGTCGTCAGCCGAAAATGTAATCACAGTTCCCCCTGTGAACTCGAACCCCAGTGCAACCGGCGTTCCGGTCACGAGGTAGGCAATCGCTATCACCGCGAGTGCCAGTGCGAGAACTGCCAGCGGAACCGCTGCAAGCTGGCGGTTAGTGTAGTCCTCGTAGGGAATCTGTTCGACGTCGATGCGTCCCATGGACTTGGCTCCGATATCGGGTAGGATAAGCCTTTTCTTATCCACGGCGTACAAACGTTCAAGCAGGGAGGATACTTACTCGTGACCGCTCACTGACACCGGTTCGTAGGGTTCTTCGAGCCACTCGATATCGCTCTCTGAGAGTGAGATGTCGAGCGCCTCGACCGCTTCTTCGAGATGTTCGACGCTCGTTGTCCCGACGATGGGGGCGTCGACCCACTCTTTGTGGAGTAACCAGGCCAGCGCAATCTGAGCCATCGAGGCATCCGTCTGGTCTGCGAGTTCCGCCACGCGCTCGTTTATGTCCTCGCCGTTGCCCTCGAAGTACGGGTGTGACTGAGCGTGTGAATCAGACTGTCCGCGAGTTGTAGCGTCGAAGGCGTCGTGTGGTCGGGTGAGATACCCTCTTGCGAGCGGACTCCACGGAATTACGCCGATGCCTTCATTCTCACAGAACGGGAGCATCTCACGTTCTTCTTCGCGGTAGAGCAGGTTGTAGTGGTTCTGCATCGTGGCGAAGCGTTCCAGTCCCAGTCGGTCGCTCATGTGCAACGCATCGGCGAACTGGTGGGCCCACATCGAACTCGTGCCGATGTATCTGACCTGTCCACGCCTGACAGCGTCGTCGAGCGTCCTGAGCGTCTGTTCGATTGGTGTGTCGTAATCCCAGCGGTGAGTCTGATAGAGGTCGATTGTATCCATTCCGAGGCGGTCGAGGCTCGCTTCGAGTTCTTGCTCGATGGCTTTCCGTGAGAGTCCCCCTGAGTTCGGGTCGTCGTCGTCCATCTGGAAGAAACACTTGGTTGCGACAACCGCCTCGTCACGCCGTCCCTCCAGCGCGTTGCCGAGAATCCGCTCAGATTCCCCGCGAGAATACATATTTGCGGTGTCGAAGAAGTTGATTCCGAGGTCGATTGCACGGTCGATTATCGGATGGCTCTCCTCTTCGTCGAGCACCCATTCGCGCCACGACGAGCTGCCAAAACTCATGCAACCGAGACAGATTCGGCTCACTTCCATTCCAGTTCGGCCGAGGGTAGTGTACTCCATGTGCGTCCAGATGGCGCGAACCTGTGAAAAGCTTCGGGGACGAGAATTCCTATATACAGATTTTTATCGATACCTGCCCTACCGGCAGCTATGACTGTTCTTTCTTTCGACGAAACTGGAGTCGACGTCGTCTACGAGGGGACGGAGTTCCGACTGGAAAAGGCGCTCATCGAGGAGGCAATCCAGAAGGACTACCCCGACGTGACCGACCACGAGGTCCTGCAAATCATCGAGAAGAATCCGTCGCTGTCGGGTGAACCGCGACGGATTGGCGATATTCTCGGTTGAGAGGAGCGTTCTCGAACGTCTGTCAATCAGGCTGCCTCTCAGTCATTCAGTCTGTTACTATCTCCCCTCAGTTTCACTGTCAGGCTCGCTTGCTGCCGGCACGACGTACACAGGCACGTTGGCGTGAGTTGTGACGTAGCTCGTCGTCGTCCCAAGCAGACGGCGAGCGAGTCCACCGTGTCCACGGGTTCCCATCACAATGAGGTCGACATCGTGTTCATCGGCGTACTTCAGTATAGTTGCTGCTGGCTTGCCGAGCTCCATCGCCGTTGTGAGCGAGATGTCGGTTTCTGCGGCCGCCTCAACGTGTTCCTCGATGTATCGATTTCCCTTCCGTCTGAGCGGTGCAACCTGGCTCTCGATGGAGGTATCGTATCTCCGTGTGTTGATGACGTGGAGCAGGTGTATCTCGGCATCGTGCTGGGTGGCAAGCGAAAGCGCGTGTGTCATGGCAGCCTCTGCGTTCTCACTTCCATCGGTCGGGACCAGAATACGTTCGTACATCGTGTAAATATCAGTCGCAACGACAATAAACATCGCCAACCGTCTCGACAGCACCCGTGACGTTTTAATCGGAGACGAACCCACGAGAGAGTATGACGACAGCAGGAGGCATCGTCGGCGAGTTCTTCGACCTCAAGCGAGAGGCCGAGACTGACCTGCTGGCGATGCAGTGTGGTGATTTCTACGAGTTCTTCGGCGAGGACGCCGAAACAGTCGCCGACGAACTCGACCTGAAGGTCTCGAAGAAGTCCTCTCACGGTTCGTCGTATCCGATGGCTGGCGTTCCCGTCGACGACCTTACCCCCTATCTGACGGCGCTCGTCGAACGTGGATACCGTGTCGCCGTCGCCGACCAGTACGAAACCGAGAACGGGCACGCTCGCGAGGTGACACGTATCGTGACGCCCGGAACACTACTCGAGACGGTCGATTCGAGCGCACAGTATCTCGCCGCCATCGTCCACGATGGAGCGCGCTACGGTCTGGCTTTCGCGGACGTCACGACGGGACAGTTCCACGTCGCCCAGTGTGTGGGAGTAGATGCAAAAGAGCAGCTGTTCACCGAACTCTACCGCTTCAACCCGGTCGAAGTGTTGCCCGGACCGACGCTTCGGACGGACGATGGATTGCTGGAGCAGATTCGTGACCGGACGGACGCGACGCTCACACTCCACGCGACGGATGCGTTCGCACCCGGACGGGCACGCCATCAGGTCCACGAGCACTTCGGTCGGGAAACGCTCGAAAGCGTCGGGGTGACTGAAGACGTGACCGTTCAGGCTGCGGGTGCTGTTCTCTCCTACGTCGAGGAGACTGGCGTGGGTGTCCTGGCATCGATGACCCGCCTGCAGTCTCACGGCTCGGGTGAACACGTCGAACTCGATGCGACGACACAGCGCAACCTCGAACTCACCGAAACGATGCAGGGCGACAGCGGCCGAAGCCTGCTGGATACGCTCAACCACACGGTGACGAGTGCTGGTCGACGGCTTCTCGGGGAGTGGCTCACCCGTCCACGCCGCTCGCGAACCGAACTGGAGCGTCGCCACTCTGCCATCGAGGCCCTCACGGAGGCAGCGATGGAACGAGAGCGTATCCGTGAGACGCTCGATGGTGCCTACGACCTCGAACGCCTCGCCTCGCGTGCAGCCTCCGGGAGCGCAAACGCCCGTGACCTGCGTGCAGCGGCGGGAACCCTCGCACTGCTTTCTGAACTTCAGGCAACCGTCACCGAGACGGCCCGTCTCGCAGATTCTGCGCTCGGAGAGGCACTCTCGCGACCAGACAGCGAGGCTGCAACGGCGCTTTCGAGCGAACTCGATGCGGCCATCGTTGACGAGCCGCCGGGAACAATCTCACAGGGCGGTCTCTTTCAGGTCGGCTACGACGACGAACTCGACGAAATAATCGGGCGTCACGACGAGGCACTGTCGTGGATTGAGCGCCTGCCAGCGCGCGAGAAACAGGCTCACGGCATCACCCACCTGCAGGTCGACCGCAACCGAACCGATGGATACTACATTCAGGTCGGAAACAGCGAGGTCGAGAAAGTGCCAGAGAGCTACCAACAGGTCAAATCACTCAAAAACAGCGAACGATTCACCATTCCCGAACTCGACGAGCGCGAGCGTGAGATACTCCGACTCGAAGAGCAACGTCACGAACTCGAACGCGAGTTATTCGAGGCGCTCCGCGAGCAGGTTGCCGAACACGCGACGCTCCTGCAGGACGTGGGGCGAGCGCTCGCAGAGGTGGACGTCTTTGCAGGGCTGGCGGCACACGCAGTCAGAAACGACTGGACTCGTCCCGACATCTTCGAGGACGACAGGCTCCGAATCGACAGTGGTCGCCACCCTGTTGTCGAGCAGACGACAGAGTTCGTGCCGAACGACCTCAGGATGGACGACGGCCGCCGGTTTCTCGTGGTGACCGGGCCGAACATGAGCGGGAAGTCGACGTACATGCGCCAGAACGCGTTGATTACGCTGCTCGCACAGGTCGGGAGCTTCGTCCCGGCCCGTTCGGCAGAGATTGGACTCGTCGACGGCATCTACACCCGCGTCGGCGCGCTCGACGAACTCGCACAGGGGCGCTCGACGTTCATGGTCGAGATGCAAGAGCTCTCGAACATCCTCCCCTCCGCCACCGAGGACTCGCTCGTCATCCTCGACGAGGTCGGGAGAGGGACGGCAACCTACGACGGCATCTCGATTGCCTGGGCCGCGACCGAGTACCTGCACAATACGGTCCGCGCGAAGACGCTGTTCGCAACTCACTACCACGAGTTGACGACACTCGCCGAGCACCTCGACCGGGTGGAGAACGTCCACGTGGCGGCCGACGAATCAGACGGCGACGTTACCTTCCTCCGAACCGTCAGAGAGGGACCCACAGACAGAAGTTACGGCGTCCACGTCGCCGACCTCGCAGGAGTGCCTGCACCGGTGGTTGAGCGCTCGGAGGACGTTCTGCAGAAACTCCGTGAGGAGAAGGCTATCGAGGCGAAAGGTGGGAACAGCGAGCCGGTACAGGCGGTGTTCGACCTCGGTAGCGGCGGATTCCGGAACGCGAGCGAAGGGGCGGACGATACCGAGAATGGGACAGCTCAGCAGACACGTGAGGAGACCTCAGAGGACGCACGAGACGGGGTCGAACAGGATATTCTCGACTCGCTGCAGGAGTTGAACCTCGCCGAAACGCCGCCACTCGACGTCGTCCAGCGGATTCAGACCTGGCAGCAGAAACTCGACGAACGAGAGGAGTGACACGAACGACTGGCTCACCTACTCTTCAGAGGAGCTCTGGAGTTCGTAGGCGTGTTCAGCGAACTGGTCTTCTTCGAAGACGAACACACGGCCGTCGACGAGGTCGTCGTCGAGGGTAATCTCACACCGAAGGCCAGTCCGCTCGACTTCGACGCCGGGAAACAGTGTCCGTTGGTCGCCCGGTTCGAGAAGAATGCGGCCGACTCCGGTGGCTTCGAGGATGCTCGACTCGGTTGTGCGCTCGTCGACGTACATCAGAATCCCACTCGTCTCGGAGGCGTCTGTCACGAGCACGTGAACGTCCTTGCCGGGTGCAGTCAGGTGTGGTGTCTCCTCCGGCGTCGGCGGGCCGTGATAGAACACTTCCCGGCCGTCGAGGTATCCGACGACGATTCCGCCGTCGACGAGGCGAACCGAGAGCGTATCTGGTGCGACCTCGGAATGTGTGACCATGTGCTCGTTTCGTCGCGTGAGCAATATAGGGATTATCGTCCGTCACGCCCGGTCGTCACTCCAGCGGGAGTTGCCTCTCTGTCGGATACAGGCTGTGTTTGACGATCCAGTAGACGAGAGCCGCTCCTAACAGACCAAAGACACCGGGGACGGCGGTGGGAAGATCGGGGAACCGCTGGAAGCTTCCGATGGCGAGTGCAACGCCTGCGAGCACAGCCACCCCGACGCCGACGACGTACTGCTGTTGTCTGAGTGCTTCCGACTGCGGTGTGATCTCCTCGTCAGAGTCCGTGGTGGACTCTTCGTCCGATTCTGTAGTGATCTTCTCGTCCGAGTGTTTAATGGACTCCTCGTCAAAGTCCGTGGTGGACTCCTCGTCCAATTCTGTGGTGCTCTTCTCGTCAGGGTCTGTGGTGGACTCCTCGCCCGAGTCTGTGGTGATCGCTTCCTCACCGAAAACTCTCTTACGTTCTTCCTGGATTTCGTCCTCAATGTCGTCGAACGCCTCTTTGCCGGTGTCAGAGGTCTCTCCACCGTCTGAAGTGCGCGTTTCGTCATCACGGCCGCGCTCCTCACGCGTCATTGCCGGGGCTATGTAACCACGTCACAAATGCATTTCGTCGTCGGTGTCACGACGTCAACGGGTGCTGATGTCGTCTTTGTCCTCGATAATCTGGGTTTCGGCCTCGCCGCTCGTGACCTCGTTGACGAGGTTGTAGAACTCGTTCTGGAGACCGGCGGGAAACTCGACGACACCGATCCACGAGCCATCTGCCTGCCACTCCTCCTCCTGGAGGTCACCGAACTCGCGTACCTGTGCCTGTCCACTCCCGGCGTACTCCGGCGGGAGCTGAGTAGCGACGGTAATCGTATCGAAACGGATCGGAATCACGGGTCGGAGCGCACCGAGTGCGTCATCAACCTGGGTCTCGACTGGCTCCATCGGGTCAATACGGAAGTCAGCCTCTTCGAGCGCCGACTCGATACGCTCGGGCGGGTGCGGTGCGTTGTCCATCTGGGGGTTCACCGCGTTTCGTGCAATCTGGTTGACAAGCTGTCGGTGTTTCTGGGCTTGCATCTCGCGTCGCTGCTCGGCAGTAATCTGTATCTCTCCACGTTTGATTACCTCCGGGATAATCTCCAGGGGGTCAGTCGTCTCGAAGACGTCTTCGAGTGCAGTCTCCGGCGGACGATCACCCGTTGCAGCATCCTCGAAGACGTCCTCTGCAGCGATGACGTCCTCGATGTCACCCTCGAACTCCCCACGCTTGATTGCGAGTGCTGCGTCGGGGTCGACCAGTACCTCGAATTGCTCGCCGTGTGACTCGAGTCGTGCCGTCACTGCCTCGTCGAGTGATATCATATCCTGATGTACTTCCGGCCGCGTTAAAGGTGTTTGTCTCTCAGCCGTACCATTGCCCGTGGGTGTAGACGACGACCTCGACACCGACGCTCCGGAGGAAGTACGTCTCCTCGACGTAGCCTGCGTCTTCGAGTGCTTCGACAGGGACCGTTTCGTCGTCCGGTGCGGTGACGACCATCGGTACGGTCTCGGCAGTGACGTTCTCTTCCAGTGCCGTAGCGCTATCCTCACACGCACCGTTTGCTCCCGCAACTGCCAGATACCAGTTCAGCGGTTGTGTCGTTCCCCAGTCGGTACAGACCGGTTCGACTCGCCACTGTCCCTCGAAATCACCCGTCACATCGTGTCGGATGAGCGAGTTGGCGGCAGCGAACTCGCCATCGTCGTCAAGCCCCCCGAAGAAGACGACATCGGTGCCATCGTGTTCGTTCGAGATGTCTGTCATCGTCTCGGTCAGCGGGCCGAGGTCGGAGTGGGGCTGGGCGAACTGGACGAGCCTGCTGTCTTCCGCGGTGTCGTCGACGTAGACGGACTGAACTGGCACGAACCAGGCCCAGACTCCAACGAGGAGGAGCACGACCACGAGCACGACGAGTGGGTTGACCGAGTCCGAGCGTCTTTCGAGGAGTTCTCGACCTCGCCGATAGGTCCACGACAGGCCAACAGCGGCCGGGATTGCCAGCGGGACGATGACGTGTGTCGAGAGCCACGCCGAGTCACCCTGGATGTGCGAGCCAGCAGGATAGCCAATCAGCGAGGCGACACCACAGTAGGCCATGAACATGACGAGTGTGCGCGAGTGGTCACGGGCGTAGCGTTCGATGACGATACCGGCGACCGCGAACGCCGTCAAAAGCGGTGCGTACTCAACGAGCACCATGACGTAATCGAACAGAAACGAGAGGTAGGTGTCGAGCGTCGTCTCCTCTGATTCTCCAAACCAGTCCATGTAGCCGCTGTAGGCGGTCCCGAGAGACTCGTCGGCGAGTGCCAGTAGCTCTGTCGGGTTCTGGAACACGGACCCGAGTGTGACGGGGTCGGCGTCGGGGTCGGTGTAACGGCGGCCGTCGAGTCCCTGCCCTCGCGGCGCGAACAGGACGACACTCGTCAGGACGAACGTGAGCACGAAGCCGATAGCGTAGTCGGCGCGATACACCGCAGTCTTCAGGATTTCCCGGTAGTGGTCGAGGTTCGCCCGCACCCGGTCGAGACCGCTGTCGGGGCTGGCGGGGCTATGCAGTGACTGGTCGACGACGAGTGCAGTCGCGCCGAGCCACGTCAGCACGTAGACGATAGCGTTCTCCTTCGAAGCGAAGCCAAGTCCGACGAACACGCCAGCCACCAGCAGATACCGCACCTTCCGGGTGTCGTAATAGCGGACGAGAAGTCCGAACCCGACGAACATGAACGTCGCCACGAGCAGGTCGCTTCGCATGAACCGTGAGTAGTACAGCAGGACCGCGTTGAACGCCAGAAACAGCGCGAGCGCGATAGTTTCAGAACGGCGGAGATGCTCGCGATAGAGCAGTGCCGCGAGGGGTAACAGACCACCGACGATAGCGACCGGGAGCCGTGCCGCGAAGTCAGTCACGCCCAGGTACTCGAACAGCCATCCGGCCGTCAGCTGAACGAACGGTCCGTGTTCCTCCCAGTGGTACGCCAGCGACCCCGTCTCAGTGTAAAAGTACGCCCAGTAGGCGACCCGTGCCTCGTCCCAGTGTGCTGTCCGGGGCCCGAGCGAGACCACCCGGAGGACAACCGCCACGACTGCAATTGCCACCACGACACGGCCGAGTGTGAGCCGTTCGTACCGGTCGAACAACGAGCCCGCTGATTCGTTCTTTTGGTTCGGTTCTACGTTGTCTGTTTCCAGTTCATCCGTTTCTATTTTGTTCGTTTCTACTTCGTCTGGTCCCCGTTCGCCTTGGCTCTGTGACTCGGCGTCGTCTGAGGGTGGCGAGTCACCTTCAGAGTCGCTGTCCGGTGATGGCGAGTCGCCCCCACTACGGCCGCTCATACTACCATCGGGGAGACCATCTTACAGAACCGTTACGGTTGTGGACCGAGAACGAACGGGTGTGATAGTCGTCGCGACAGAGGACTTCGAGGTGTATCACGAAATCGTGACCGAGCTCCGTGACCGGGACCTCCCGTTCACGACAATTGAACGGGGTGCGGACATCCCGGAGAGAGCAACAGCACTCATCACGAGCGTGGATGAACAACCCGTCACGTCGGATGTCCCAGTGGTTCACGCTGTTGCCGGTTCACCACGACAGGCTATCGAGGAGGTGATTGCCGTGTTGCGGGGGGAAGACGGACGAACCACCATCGGCATCGACCCCGGCGAGATGCCCGGTATCGCCGTCCTCTCGGGGGACACCGTGGTTGCGACGTATCAGGTTCCGCCCACCGAGGTTGCCTCAGTCGTCCACGACGAGGTAGCTGCTGCGGTCGACCCGGTCGTCCGAATCGGCGACGGCGCGCGACTCATCGGGTCACGCATCATCGACGACATCGAAGGGGTTCCGGTCGAACTGGTAGACGAGACGGGGACGACCCCGTATCTCGGAACCGGGACCCGTGGACTGGGGGATGTTCTCGCGGCGGTGAACATTGCCCGCCGGGAGGGAGAGCGAGTCGAGACGCGTGAGATCGAGCCAACAGCAGGGGAGTTACAGCGGATTCAACAGCGCTCGCGCGAACAGAGCGACGAGAACCGGACCATCGACACCGACCTCGCTCGCCGGGTCGCACGCGGGGAGTTGACCATCCGAGAAGCGCTCACCGAACACCGCGAGAACGGGTGAGATTTATACGCCACCGTGGCGACTGACCGCTATATGCAACGAGGGTACGAGCCAGTCGAGTCCCCCGATGAGACGACCGTCTTCCCGTATCACGACCTGACGCCGCCGACGACACGCGACGTGTTCAGGGCCAGACGGACCGTCGACAGATACCTCCCAGAGACACCGCTCGTTCGGGACGAGTGGCTGTCGGCCGAACTCGACGCTGACGTCTACCTCAAACGCGAGGACACGCTTCCAACAGGTGCGTTCAAAGTCCGCGGGGGAGTGACGCTCGTGGCCAATCTCGACCCCGAGTTCCACAAGCACGGACTTGTAGCCGCCAGCACCGGCAATCACGGACAGTCGGTCGCCTACGCCGGACGGACGTTCGACGTGCCAGTGACTATCTGTGTCCCGGAAGACGCAAACCCCAAAAAAGTCGAGGCGATGGAACAGTTCGGCGCACGAATCGAGTTCGCAGGGAGCGATTTCGACGAGGCACGCGAGCGTGCAGAGGAACTGGCGACCGAGCGACCGTATCGGTACGTCCACTCGGCAAACGAGCCTGCGCTGCTCGCCGGGGTCGCCACGTCGGGACTCGAAATCGTCGAGGAACTCCCCGAGATTGACGTCTGTTTCGCACCCATCGGCGGTGGGTCCTGTGCGTCCGGGTACTGTCTGACAATCGGTGAGTTACTCGACGCGGAAGTCGTCGGTGTCCAGTCGGCACAGGCACCGGCGATGTATCACGCCTGGACGGATGGTCATCTCGAGGCACACGACACGATGGAGACGACTGCAGAGGGGCTGGCGACCAGAGTTCCGTTCGCGGTGACGATGGAGCTGTTACGTGAGCGTCTCGACGACTTCGTGCTGGTCGACGATTCAGCGACACTGGCTGCTCTCAGAGAGGCGTTCGTCCAGTCCAGAGTCGTGATGGAGGGCGCGTGTGCGACGTGTGTCGCTGCTGCGCTTGAACAGTCGGAAGAACTTCGCGGCAAGACAGTCGTGTTGCCAGTCACCGGACGTAACATCAGCACAGAGAAGTTTGGAGCGTTACTTTCAGAGTGATTTCCTCACCTCTGGTTCAACCTGGCTGCTTCAACGTGGTGCGTCGACCGCGTTCACGTACACCAGACCTGAGAGGCACCCGACTGGAACCGTTATCCACCAGGTGAGATAGAATGCGACGCTAAGGAGTCCGACAGAGAACAGTGCTGCGGCGTCGGGTTCGGCACCACTCAGTGACAGTGCGGCTGTGGCAGTAAGGAGCGTTCCCACGAGGATGAGTGTCACAAGATAGGTTGCAATCACACCCAGCACACCGGCAATGATTCCCATCGTTGTCGAGTACGATGGTAACAGCCTCCAGCCAGCGACACCGACAAGGAATGCTGCTGGAACGACAAACGGGATAGCAAGCAGAGGGAACACCATATTCGCGATCCAGTTTCCGTCAGTGAACAGGACCGCACCGACGCTTGTACTCGTCGCGTACAGTACAGTGGCAACCAATGCAGCTGTCGCAGCGGCGTATCCTGCACCAATATCGTGTTTGTCAGCGTACGGGAGACGACCGGGACCGTATCGCTTGCATGCAACTCGAACTGTTCGCATGGGCGGGGACTGCATGGTTCTATTCAGGCGCGTTGACACATAAGAGTTCGGTAGCTGTTCCATTCGACGGCGAACATTCAATACCCTCGGTGACCGACTCCCGTCGTGGACCGCGAACGACTCGTCAGCGAACTCGAAGCGAACTTCGGTGGCACAGCGATGACGCGCCGGGCAGTCTCACGGCAGGCGCAGGACCTTGCCGACTCTGGACAGATAGAGGCGGATATGCAGTACCGTCTCACTGCCGATGCGGTGGTGGCGAACCTCGCTGACGCTCCCGAGGAGTACACACTGGTCGAGCGCTGGAACTGGTGGATGGGCTCACTCGACCTAGCGTTCGGCGAGTATCAGCACTTTCACGTCCGACCGGACCTCGAAGACACACAGCACTGATTCGGGACACGATGGAGATTCAGTTTCTCGGTGGTGCCCGCGAAATCGGACGGAGTTCGATTCTCGTCAACGACTCGCTGTTGCTGGATTACGGCATCAAGACCGACAATCCGTTACAGTATCCTCTCGGTGAGATTGACCCAGAAGCGGTGGTCGTGAGTCACGGCCATCTCGACCACGCCGGAGCAGTCCCTGCGTTACTTGGGGGTGACGCCCGGCCACCGGTACACTGGACGCCGCCGACACGGGCGCTGGCGCTGATGCTGGCCAGGGATACGCTCAAACTCCACGGCAACACGCTCCAGTGTCCGTTCACCGAAACCGACGTACAGCGTGTGACACAGGTCTCACAAACGCACGACTACGGCGAACCGTTCGAGGCGGCAGGACACGAGGTGACGCTGTTCAACGCGGGGCACATCCCCGGCAGCGCACACGTTCTCGTCGACGACGGCGACACGCGCCTTCTCTACACCGGAGACTTCCAGTCGGCACGAACTGACCCACAGGTGGGAAGACACGAGCAGCGCCTCGTCACCGGTTCGAGGGCGCGACCCGAGGCAGACATCGTTATCACCGAGGGCACGTACGCAGACGTAACGCACACCGACCGTAACGTGGTGGAGAGACAGTTCGTCGAGAGCGTTCGGACGACGCTCTGGGAAGGAGGAACTGTCGTGGTCCCGGTCTTTGCCATCGGTCGCGCACAGGAGCTGCTCCTCGTCTGTGACGCACACGACATCGACTGTTACCTCGACGGGATGGCGAAGCAGGTGACACAGACGCTCCGACAGTATCCGTCGTTTCTCCGGAATGGGGATGCACTCAAGCGAGCGAAAGCCAACGCACGGTTCGTCACGGGACGGGACGGTCAGCGAAAGCGAATCGCACGGCAGAACACGGTCGTTCTCACGACCGCAGGGATGCTCGGTGGCGGACCAGCCGTCACCTACGTTCCGGAGATCCGGCGAAACCCGGTCAACAAAATTGCGTTCACTGGGTATCAGGTCGCGGGGACGCCAGGGCGCGAACTGCTCGACACCGGTCGCGCAGCGTTCGACGGCCGGATACTGCCTGTGAGTGCACAGGTCGAACAGTACGACTTCTCGGCACACGCCGACGGTGACGGTCTTCGAGAGTTTCTCGAGGAGTACCGTGAGGCGGTGGTTCTCACGAATCACGGAGACGACTGTCAGGGGTTCGCAAACAGGCTGTGTGAGGATGGCTTCGAGGCGTACGCACCAGACCTCGGAGAGACGTATACCGGTTGACGGAACGATTGATACAACCGAACAGTATTAGTGAGTGGCGTG
>PUMG01000208.1 GCA_003551265.1 Halovenus sp. | reverse complement strand
TTGCGCTTCTCGTCGAACTCGAACACGAAGGTCCGATGAGTGTCCGGACGCTGCTGTCTGCGTACGATTTCTGTGAGAGCGACCTGCACGGACTGCTCGCGGAGTTGACTGTCGCTGGGCTGGTCGAAGAGACGACGGTCGTCGGTGAGCGTGGCTACGAGACGACCGAACTGGCCAGTGAGGCACTTGAGTTCCTGATACTGACGGAGCAGTGAGCTGTGCAGGAGTTCTCGGAGCCGTACAGCGATTTTCGCCACGACGTGCGGCGAGAAATCTCTGATGATGGACGATGATACCTCTCTCTGTACGAACGACGGTCTGTCAGTCGATTTCTGCGCATATACTGTATGATGCGATATCAAATGGGAGTTCGCTCGGTTTCATGGGGGTATCGCTCCGTGAGCCACTCTTCCCAGGTGGTGGTCCCGACTCTGTAATCGGGACAGGTCGCATGGCCGCTCCGAAACGCCGCCATAGTTTTACCAGGGATGGGAAATCTGATAATCGGACGCCGTAGCCCACGTGTACGACGATACGCCTGTGCGAGTTCACCGACAGAGTGAATCGTGGGACCACCAACGGGGTCAGTTCGGCCACTCGCTGTCAGTGTCGCGTGATCCACGATGACATCTGCGACCTCCCCAACATCGACGGACTGGATCGGAACGTTCGTCGGAAGGGGCCACAGCGGAAGTTTCGCCACCGAATCGAGCAGTTCCGCAATGAACGAGTGGAATTGCGTTGCACGGACGATAGTCGTCGGTATCGTACTCTCCTCGACTCCCTCCTCGGCGACACGCTTGTGTTCATAGTAGGAGAAAGGAATCTCGTCGACACCGACGATGGAGGGATAGAGGAAGTTCTCCACGTCAACTGCCTCGGCCGCTTTGAGTAGTCGCTTCGTGCCCTGTACATCAACTGCCGCTGTATCACCCCGTGGGGCTGTCGCCGAGTGGATGACGACATCGATGTTTTCGAGCGCCGATTCGAGGCCCGTCCCTTCGAGCAAGTCGAGTTCCACCCAGTCAATGTCCGTGCTGGATTCTTTGGGGGGCGCGCGGCTTGCCGCCCGGACAGCGTAGTCTGTCTCTGTGAGTCGCTGTCGCAATGCTGTCCCGAGTGTTCCCGTTGCCCCGGTCACCAGCGTTTGTATCATACGAGGTGATTCGTTCCACTGGCTCGAATGAATAGTGCCGAGTCCACTCGGTGAGTTTATGTTGCTACTCTCGTAGTATCGGTCGATGAAACACGTCCGGGTACGCATCACGGCTCGTGAACAAGCAGATGAGATTCACCCGATGTACGGCGTGTTGACCGAAGCATCGTTCGTTGAACGGGCGACGGCACTACAGTGGAACTATACCGGAAACGCACTGGGCATCCTCCATTACGTGGTTGGCGATATCGAGGAACTCGAAAGAGCGATGCAAGAGATTCCAGAGGTCGTCGACTACGACATGGAACGTATCGACGAGCGGTCGTGCTACGTGTACGTCCGAGACATGACGACCGATTCCCTCCAGGAGATGCTCAATCCAATCTCCTCCGGCGGTATTATCGTCGTCCCTCCCATCGAATACGAGCCTGATGGGACGGTAGTGCTCTCGATGTTCGGTTCTGACGAGGAGGTACAGGCTGCAATCGAAGACATCTCTGTACCGATAGAGGTGACTATCGAAGCGGTAGGCAGTCTCGCTGGTACAACGGCTGTTATCGAGGGCCATCTCACCGACCGCCAGCACGAGGTCATCCAAACGGCAGTGGAACTGGGCTACTACGATATCCCTCGCAGTGCCAGTCAGGAAGACGTTGCCGTGGAGCTGGAGTGTGCGCCAAGTACCATTGCTGAACACCTGCGAAAAGCCGAAGCCAGGATACTTCGGTCACAGTTCGCCTGAGACCGGTAATACGGCTCCCTGTAGTCGCCGTGTGAGAGAACGACGGTCTGTCAGTCGATTTCTGCGCATATACTGCATGATGCTATACCAAATGCGGTTTCTGATTCCAACGAAGCAATGTATCGAACGCTGACTTCCATAGAGGCCTAGCTGATTTCAGGCGCTAATCCCTTGCCTCGAGGAGTCCCCGAAGGCGGCGAGTAGGCAGGGGGAGTTCACCGGTCCATCCACGTATCCAGATCTACAATCTTCTGAGCTGGCGGTGTTCCAAGTACTATCTTCTCGGAACCGATGTCGTGAGTCACAGTTGCCCCGGCTGAAATAACAGAGCCAACTCCAAGTTCGACACCGGGGGTAATGACGGCATTTGCCCCGACGAAGACCCCATCGTGTAGAATGATGCGGTCGAATATATCATCTCGAAATGCCATTCCACGTGCGCTCAGTTCATGCGTCACGCCAACAACGGCACAGTTTGGGCCGATCTGTACGTGAGTTCCGATTTCTGCGTTCTCGATATACGACCCTGCATTAACATCGACCTCTTCGCTGAGTCGACTCTTTTTGATAGAACTATCCTCATAAATTCGGCACCCATCACCAATGTCAGAGTCATGTACGGTAACAAATTCGCGGATTTCTGCCTGTCCGACGGTCGAATCGACGATTCTGGCAGACTCGTCAATACTGGGAGTCACAGTGAGTATGTTAGTCACATGTCTATAATTTTTGGGATGGTCCACAGGGTGGAGCCAGTCGACGCGTTTCTTGCGCACGGATTCGGTGGTGGTCGTAGCGCCAGATGCGGTGTTTGATATCGCATCATATAATTTATTGAAGCAAAGGCACTGGATTCACCACGTACAGGCGCTCGAAGACATCGGAGTCGTCGAGAGCAAGACGGTCGAGAAGACAAAACACGTTCGCGTCAGTTTCTCCGGCGAGTTGTTCTGGCTGCCCCGGCGATGAGTACAGGGGGTATGAAGACCTGTCTTTTACCCACAAATCCAGATTGGTGCGTGCACTGCGTGCATAGGTGTACTGAGTGGTGGATGAAATTATACCTGACCTGATGGAAGTAATCGAATTTTGGGTGTCGAAGAAGGGGAAGCCCCCGCTCGCTCGACTCGGGGGACCCACACTGCGCTCCTCGCTCGCGGTGCTCGCTTCGGTGCTTGAGGGGTCCGCCTTCGCCGAGCGGGCGGCCCCTTCCATTCCCACCCACCTTGCCAATTCGGCTAGCCACCGTATGTCGGCTAACCAGTCAGCCACCGCCTGTTGGCCGGCCAAACAGCCGACCTGGGTGGGATCGAAAGGGGCAGGACACTCGACGAAGGTGGGCGACACAAGCACTGGACCGAGCACCGCGAGGGAAGCGCGCAGCGAGCCCCCCGAGTCGAGCGACCTGGGGCTTTCCCGTCTTCTCACTCCT
>PUMG01000317.1 GCA_003551265.1 Halovenus sp. | reverse complement strand
ACGGTGTCGATGTCGCCGGTCGCGTCTTCCGCGAGTTCGTCGACGATGTCTATCGGAACAACCGACTCATCGATGGAAAACTTACCCTCGACGGAGAGTCAGTCGACCCAGCTGACATCAACGTACCACTGCTCCAGATACTCGGTCAGTACGACCACATCGTCCCGCCAGCGTCGAGTCGACCACTCAACGACGCCGTCGGCAGCGACGACGAGCGCATCATCGAGTTCCCGGCTGGACACATCGGCATCTCCGTCGGTGGACGGGCACACGCCGACCTCTGGCCGGAGTACTGCTCGTGGCTCGCAGAGAGAACTCCTGCTGGAGACTAGTGTGCCGTGTGGACGTGCTCACGGAGCCCGTCGTGGTCGTCGAACGCCTCGTTACACACTGCACAGGTGTTGTGGTGCAGTGGAAGGTGCTGTGTCATTGCTGCTGCCGATTCGAACTCTGCATCGCAGGATGTGCACGTGTACGCCATTACATTAATAACTATCGTGAGTTGGTATAAAAAGCGTTGTTATAATATTGGCTCTGATGTTGCGTTTGATTATTAAAACAACCTGTAATCATACTATCGCACAGGGGTTTGCAGAAGACGATTTAAGTGCAGGCCTGTCATACACCAGGATAACCGATGGGTACGGAAGCCGACACGGATGAGCCGGACGACTCAGATACCGATACGAATACGGACGAGTTAGACCGGCCCGAGGAGGTGCCAGTGTGGGACGACGAGTATTTCGACAGCGTTGGACTCCGATTGTTACACCACTACGACCTAGAGCGCGACTACGTCGTCGAGGGAGAGCGCTTCGAACTCTACGGTCGCCTTCACGTTCTCCACGAACGTCACGCGGCACATCCGTCGCTGACGTTCGCCAACCACGAGACGGAGGAGTACCTCTTCGCAAAGCGCATCGACCGACCGACTGTCGCCGATATCGACCGACTCGAAGCGCTCGGTGAGCACCTTGCAGACGAGTGGGTAACGGCAAACGAGAACCACTACAGCACCGACTTCACGTTTACGGTGGTCGCGACTGAACTTTCTGACCGCGTTCGTGAGCGTATCGATGGCTACCAGAACCGGAATCTGCTGAAGTTCGGCTACTTCGGCCACTACGAGATCAACCTCATCGCTGTCGTTCCCGAGAAAGAGATGACCATCGCCAGCAAGGAAGCAGACGCAGAACAGGCGTTCAGAGTGTGGGAACCGATCGTAAAACGTGAGCCTGGAAGACTCAGCAGGCTCATTAGCTGGTTATCGAGATAGGACGAGAGCGGCTAGTCGTCATCACCTCCGCGTTCAACCGGTTCACCGCCATCCGCGACAGCGTCAGGCTCTGGAGAGACACCCGCTCTGACCTCGCGGACGTTCGTCAGGCCCATGTAGAGCAGCGAGAGCGCAAGTCCCACGAGGATGATACCCACGATGCTCTGTGATGCGAGGGCGACGGTCTCCCAGTTGACTTCACCGATTTGTAGGATGCGGTTCGGATTCGACAGGACCGAAATCCAGGTCAGGCCCACGATGGTGACCACTGACATGAACACCAGCGGGATGCCCGTCGTGAGGAGCTGTTTGTTGTCGTCCCAGTTTGCCAGCCAGACGGTTGCAACCAGCAGCGCGAGCACGGCGAGCAACTGGTTGGCGCCGCCGAACAGCGGCCAGATGCTCTCCCAGGTTCCCGAAGCCACCAGAATGTAGCCACCCAGCACACACACACCAGCGTTGGCGTAGCGGTTGGACATCGTCTCCTGGAAGCTTCCCTCGGGAGTGCCGATGAGTTCTTCTATCATGTACCGGCCGAGTCGCGTTGCCGTGTCTGTGCTGGTCAGGAGGAAACTCGCGAACAACAGTGCGATGAACGTCGCCCCCGCGCTTGCTGAGATACCGAAGACGGAGACGAGCGCCCCGCCACCTGCGGGGAACATCGCAATTGCGTTGCTGAGGTCCGCAAAAGCCGTAACCGTCGCCGCTGCGAGCGTTACAGCGATGATCGCGGTCAGCGCGAGCAGACCCTCACCGAGCATCGCACCGTAACCAATTGTCCGAGCGTCAGTTTCCTTGTCGAGTTGCTTGGCTGTCGTCCCCGACGAAACCAGCGAGTGGAAGCCACTGATCGTCCCGCAGGCAATCGTCAGGAACAGGAACGGCAGCAGCGGCCCGACTCCATCGATACCGAGTATGTCCCCGTGGACGAAGCCTGCGAACGCAGCCCAGTCGGCTGTCAATGACTCGATTAGAACGTCGTCGTGGCCAGCAACCTCCACCTCGACAGCGGTGAAACCGAGCACGGTCCCGACGATGACACCGAGCAACATCGCACCGATACCGGTGTACAGGATAGTCGAGGTGAGGAAGTCACGCGGCTGCAACAGCACCCACACGGGCAGAGTCGCAGCGAAGAACGCGTAGACGACTGTCAGGAGTGCCCACCCGGCGAAGTTCGGTCCCAGTGCCTCCGCCAGCGGAAGGGTTTCAAGCAGGTCGAGCATCGGCCCAGACTCGAACAGAACGATGGTTCCCGCGGGCGCACCATCGACGGGTGCCAGCGCGAGCGGGTACGTCATGCCGACCCAGACGCCAGCGAAGATGCCTGCCGTAAACAGCGCTGCACCCGGCAGGAACGGTCCCTGCAACTGATAGAGGTACAGACCGAACAGGATTGCCAGCGCGAGGTAGAGGATGCTGGAGGTTGCTGCTGCCGGATACGCGTTGAACACAGCCGCAATCAGGAACACGAACGCTGCGATCACCAGTATCACGAGCAAGAACGCGAACCACAGCAGCATCTTCTTGCCGCGCTCACCGACGTACTCCCCGATGATGTATCCAATCGACTTTCCTTCGTGTCTGGTACTCGATGCCAGTGCCATGAAGTCGTGCACGGCACCGAAAATTGGGTTGCCAATGGCGACCCAGAGCAGTGCGGGTAACCACCCGAACGCCGCCACAGCGGTGAGCGGCCCTGCGATGGGCGCTCCCCCTGCAATCGACGAGAAGTGGTGTCCGAGCAATACTGGTTTCTTCGACGGTACGTACTCCTGGCCGTCTTCGTACTTGTGTGCGGGCGTCTCCCGGTCGTCGTCCAGTTCGACCAGTTGATTCGCCAGGTACTTGGAGTACCCGACGTACCCGACAGTGAACGTCACGAGTACGAAAACAACCATCCATATTACTTGCATGTTAAGCCCACCATGTGTGTTCATACCAAGCAATACCTTAAATCCTACCATTTTTCAGTTCGAGAGCGAGCTGTAGCACCCTCAAATGGAATTAAAAACCGGTTGAAGGAGACAGATGTCAAACTCTGTGTCGATTACTCTGTGT
>PUMG01000150.1 GCA_003551265.1 Halovenus sp. | reverse complement strand
CGTCAGTATCGTCGTCCGTTTGTGGTGTGTCCGTCCGTGGACTCACCCGCACCTGTGAGACATCTGGTGGCACGACGTCGTGATGGCCGACCAGTGCGAGCGTCGTATCGCCACTGCCACGGCGTGCAATCACGTTTCCGTGGTCGTCGCGTTCGACGGCCGCGTCAGTCTCGTCTCTGAGCCACGCCTCGATGTGGTCTCCTGCGTGCGTTTCGTCGTCGTGACTCGGAATTTCGACGAGTGTGCGCGCGAGCGTGGATACGTCCTTCATCTGTGGATCTCACCCTGTTCATCGTCAAAGATGGCCCTGACCTTCGATTCGGAGACGTGCGTGACGTTGCCTATCGTGCGTTTCAGTGCTGCTGTCGCTTCGTAGTTCACCGACTCGTCCTCGTTGATGGCAGTCACCGTCGGTGAGATATACCGGTCGACGGAACGATTGATAGTTCTCATATCCCTCCGGTCGAGACCCGAGAAAAAACATTTGCTGATTATACCGACACCAGGACTGTCACGTCGGGACGACAGAGTGTTAGCGTTCGGAAATCTCGGACTCGTAGACGACACCACGGTCGCCGTCGACGGTGATCACAGTCCCATCCTCGAACGACTCAGCCACACCGCCGACCATCGGAACACCGAGTTCGCGCGCCACCATCGCAGGATAGCTGGTCGTGCCCCGTTCGGCAGCGATGATGGCGACAACCGAAGAAATCTTCTCGGTGAACCCGCTGTCGAGTTCTTCGGGGAGGACGAGAACGGCACCCTCGGGACACGCCGAGAGGTCGCCGTCAGTGGAGACGAACACCGGTCCGGCCGCACGACCCGAGACGATGTCGCGGCCGCTGGCGAGCACCTCGGCAGCGAGGTGTATCTTCATCGTGTTCGTCGTGCTCGCTCCTTCGAGGTCGGTCATCATTCCCGCGAGGACGACGACTGTGTCACCGTTGTTTGCAACACCGGCATCGATAGCGGTTGCCGCTGAGCGCTCGATAAGTGCGGTGCCGTCGTCGTCGAGCGTGGACAGATACCAGGGCGTCACCCCCCACAGAAGTGCGAGACGGTTCTGAACGACCTCACTAGGCGTCACGGCCACGATGGGCATCGCCGGTCGGTACTTGGCGACTTTGTGTGCGGTGTACCCGGACTCGGTGACAGTGACGATTGCACTTGCACCGACGTCACGGGCCAGATAGCGCGCCGACCGTGCAATTGCGTCAGTCCGGGTATCCGCAGCGGGTGGCACGCGATTCTCGCGCGAACTGGCGTACTCGTCGCTCTCTTCGACGTCGTTGATGATGCGCGCCATCGTCTGGACGACGCGGACAGGATGGTCACCGATTGCAGTCTCACCCGAGAGCATCACTGCGTCCGTGCCGTCGAGAACCGCGTTTGCGACGTCGGAGGTCTCCGCACGGGTCGGCCGTCTCGAATGCACCATCGAATCGAGCATCTCGGTGGCTGTGATGACCGGAATGCCAGCGTTCTGTGCCTTGCGGATGATTCGTTTCTGGATGAGTGGTACCTGTTCGAGCGGGCACTCGACCCCCAGGTCGCCACGTGCAACCATGACCCCGGCGGCGGCTTCGAGTATCGAGTCGAGGTTCTCGACCGCCTCGGAGCGCTCAATTTTGGCGATAACTGGGATGTCCGCCCCGAACGATTCCAGCACCTCGTTGACTGCGTAGATGTCCTCGCCGCTGCCGACAAAGCTCGAGGCGACGTAGGCCACCTCGGCTTCGGCGGCGAGTCGAAGCTCCTCGCGGTCGCCTTCCGTGACGAAATCGAGTCCGAGGTCGACCCCGGGGACGTTGACACCCTTGCGCCCGCCAAGTTTCCCGCCGGAGTCGACGTGGACGACGACCTCTTCACCACGCACCTGGCGGACAGTCGTCTCGATCCGTCCGTCATCGAGCAGAACCCGGTCACCTGCCTCGACGGCCGCGAGCGAGCGCGAGATACCGACCGTCTCGTCGTCGACGATGTCACCCTCGATGAGGCGATACTCCCTCCCGGTTGTTAACTCGACTGGCTCTGTGAGGGGAGCAGTCCGAATTTCCGGTCCTGGCACGTCGAGCATCGTGGCGACGGTCGCGTCTGCTCGCTCGCTCGCTGCCCGGATGCGCTCGATGACTGTTGCCCGGTGTTCGGGAGTGCCGTGACTGGCGTTCAGCCGTGCAACTGACATCCCTGCCTCGACGAGCGCTGTTATCGTGTCGAGACTGTCGGATGCTGGCCCGAGCGTACAGACGATTTTAGCTCGTCGCATACTACAGCGTAATGCTCTTGCGCTGGACAAAGGCTTCGATTGCGACCGTAAGGAAGTCTTGACCTCGTTTTTTATTTACTATGTCTACTGGGTCGTCGATGAAATAAAGCGTATGGCTGTCCAAAGTGGGTCGAAGCGATGGCATCCGTACCACACATCGTCGTCATCGGTGGGGGTTCGACGGGGGTAGGAGTGGCCCGTGACTTGACGATGCGCGGTCTCGACGTAACTCTTCTCGAGCAGGGCAACCTCACGCACGGGACAACCGGTCGCATGCACGGACTCCTCCACAGCGGCGGCCGGTACGCTGTCTCAGATCAGGCGAGCGCCCGTGAGTGTATCGAGGAGAACAAAGTGTTGCGAGAGATTGCGGGCCACTGTGTCGAGATGACCGGCGGCCTGTTCGTCAAGCGACCCGAGGACGACGAGGAGTACTTCCAGCAGAAACTCGACGGCTGTCGGGAATGTTCGATCCCTGCAGAGGTCGTCTCGGGTGCGGAGGCACGCGAAATCGAGCCACACCTCGCCCGCGACATCGACAGGGCAATTTTGGTACCTGACGGTGCGGTTGACCCCTTCAGATTGGTGGTCGCAAACGCCGCGAGCGCACAGGAACACGGCGCTCGAATCGAGACACACTCGACGGTGACCGACCTCGTCGTCGAGGAAGGCGAGGTCGTCGGAGTCGAGGTCGAACACGCTTCTGGGCCGGGTAAGCGCGTCCACGGAACCGAAGGGACACGCGAGGTAATTCAGGCTGATTTTGTCGTCAACGCGACGGGTGCCTGGGCTGGACGAATCGGCGAGATGGCAGGTCTCGACGTCGAGGTACGACCCTCGAAAGGCGTCATGACCATCATGAACGTTCGTCAGGTCGACACCGTCATCAACCGGTGTCGACCGAAAGGCGACGCCGACATCATCGTGCCCCACGAGACCACCGTTATTCTGGGAACGACCGACGAGGAGGTTGACGACCCCGAAGCCTATCCCGAAGAGCAGTGGGAGGTCGACCTGATGATAGAGACGCTTCAAGAGCTGGTACCGATGCTTTCGACCGCGCGCACCATCCGCTCG
>PUMG01000228.1 GCA_003551265.1 Halovenus sp. | reverse complement strand
GTCGCTCGTAGACCTGACAGTAGGTAATGGAATTCACACACGAGGTTATCGACGACAGCCCGCCGTGTGGTCGACTCGGCATCTGTCTGCCCACGGATCTGACCGGTAACGGTGTTCCCGATGTCATCATCGGTGGACTCGGTCGAGAGAAACTCCCCATCGTTGGGGTGTCGGGAGTACCGGTCGTTGGTCGTCTGCTACGGCGACTGGAGACGAGCATCTTCTGGTACGAGAATCCGGGCTGGAAACGACACAAACTCACCACGGATTCGGACCTGCACGTCTTCGGTAATGCACTGGGAGACGTCACCGGCAACGGACGATTCGACCTCTTCGCAGGACAGGGAATCGGGGGACGAGATATCTACTGGTTCGAACAGCCATCCAATCCCCGCAGGCCGTGGACGAAACGGACCGTCGGCAGTCCGTTCTCGAAATACCACGACCTCGTCTTCGGAGACGTCGACAACGATGGGGAACCGGAACTCGTGGGTGCGTCACAGAACAGTGAGGTCGTGTTCTACTACGACGTCCCCGACGACCCAACACAGTCGCCCTGGCCGGAGGAGTGTCTCCACGTCATCGAGACAGAGCAGAACGTCGAGGGGCTGGCAGTCGTGGACATCGACGGTGATGGCAGAAACGAACTGATTGCCGGACCAAACGTCTATCGATACCGAAAGGACACACTCACACCCGACGGCGGCGCAGTACAGCTTTCGGAAGGCTGGCATCGAGAGTCCATCGTGAGCGGATGGGACTGGACTCGTGTCGCCGTTGGCGACCTCGACGGCGACGGAGAGTTGGAGGTCGTTCTCTCGGAGGGCGACTCCCCATTGCTTGGGAGCAGAATGGGCCGTGTCGGCTGGTTCGACCCACCAGAGTGGGATGCACACATTCTCCGGGACGACATGTACTGTCCACACTCGCTCCAGCTTGCCGATTTCGACGGCAACGGCTGGCCCGACATCTACGTCGCCGAGATGGGACTCGGTGCGAACGATGACCCAGAGCACGTCATCTTCCGGAACCGAGGCGGTGGGGAGTTCGAGGAAACCACTATCCACCGAGACGTTCCTACTCACGAGGCGAAAGCAGTCGACGTCAGCGGCAACGGTTGGCCCGACATCGTCGGCAAGTCCTACACTCCGGGGCGACACGTGGATGTCTGGTATAACAGAAATGGACGTGCTGAGGACACTCGGTGAACGATATCCTCTACCACCTCCGAACAAATATCAGTACCGAACGTTGTGAAGGACTGAGTCTCACTCTCTGGTGGCCGTCACGAGGTACACGTCGAACTCTTCGGTGGTGTAGACGTGTGAGACGGTCGGATCGTATTCAAGCCGCTCGAAATCTCCGGGCTGGAAGCGCCAGAAGTCGCGATAATCCGGATACGTTGCTGGATAGAACTGTCTTCCGCGTTCGGTCACGACAAGATACTGGTCTTCATAGTAGCTGTCACCCAGCGTCGGATACTGCGTATAGTTGAACCGCTCCGGAGGGGCGGTCGGACCGAACGTGATAATCTGTGGATCACCGCCAGCGAGAGCGTGTTCGAACCGTTGCATACCGGTGCCGTACTCCTGCAACGGTGCGTCCTGCAGGTCGTTGTCGAAGTACCATTCTCCCCCGGCGAGGTCGTGTTGTGTTACCTGACTGGTCGAATCACCACTCATCGGAGAGGGGTACAGCGTCACAACCGTGCTGACTGCCAGGACAACGAGAAACAGAGTCACTGCGACAGTCACCACCGCACGACGGTCGACCACGTCGTAGGCGCTGGCTAGCAGAGTGCCCGCGACAAGTGCCGCGAAGAGATGTGCGAAGACGAGCGGACGGCCGAAGCCACCGATGAGGTCGACGAACAGGAAGACGACACCGAGGATGACGAACGCGACGAACGCCAGCCCGAACGTCAGCAGATACGGATTTTCGAACCGCTTCCCTCTGGCGTACGCCAGGACACCACCAACGACGAACAGTGAGCCAAGAGCGAGCCAGATAGCGCGCTGTCCGTAGTTGACGAACCCGATTTCTGCGAGGTCGAGCAGCGACGGAGAGAACTCGAGGATAGTCTGCCCGTAGGTATCCAGTTCTGTCTCGCCCTCTCCGGGGTCGAGCAGTCGCCGGGCCACCGTTTCGAACCGAATGAAAATTCCCACGAAGTTGTAGTACCACGCGAGAAACGTCACGAGTGCAAGTTGGAGAACACTCGTTGCGGTCACCCGCGACAGCGGAGTTGAGACGTCCCCCAGGCGGGTGCCAGAGTGGCGGGCAGCGACCACGTAATGAACACCAAAAACGACCAGCAAGAACACTGCTGTGAGTGGGTGATAGAGGACGACAGCGATGACGGCGACTGCAAGCGGGAGTCGAAATGCGAACGTATCGGTCTGTTGTGCTCTGGCGAACAAGTAGAGGACGAACGGAACCAGCAGAACGCTCTGTGCGTACGGCGAGGGGTTGAGGTGTGTGCTTCCGGCAATCAACAGGACGACGAAGGGCAGAGTGAAAAGCATTCGGCGGCGCTCGAACACGGCGGACAGAAGAGCGTACGACGCCACGATAGCGAACAGTGAGATGACACCAGCAACGGCGTTGACGAGTTGCATCGGTTCGAGACCTGTCGCATACGACAGCGCCAGTACGAGCTGGTGAAGGTTCTGGTAGATGTTCTGGAACGGACTGCCACCAGTGGTGTGAATCGTCTGGACGTGGCCGATATGAGTGAGGACGTCGCCACGTCCGTACAGGGGATACCCCCGTATCAGCGGGAGAAAAACCAGTATCGCTGTGACGAGAAACGACAGAAGAAAGCCTGCGTACCAGTTCGGCGGGTGAGGTTTCTCCGCGAACGCCTCACGCAGGATGAGCAACTGTCCGAGGACGACTGTGATGACGAGCAAACCCCAGAACCAGCCTGGATACGCTGCATACGGTGAGAGTTCGAACCCATTTGCTGTGGGTGCTCGAAGAAGAACCGCAACAGCCACGAGCAGTGTTCCAAAGCCACCCAGCAAGAGCCATCTCGACCGTGTCGGGTGTTCGTTCGACGACCGGGGTTTCCATCGACCTGCACTCATGATTCTTGTCTCTGGCTAGAATGGCTTACTAATCGTTATGAGTCACCTATCGCAGGTATAAAGATCCAATACCGCTGCGGAGTGGTCTGTGAAGGACTGGTTGCTCCGATTGCACGTGAGGCACTGGATACTACTATTTTACGCGGAGGACTGATCGCTAGCCGCTCACGTAAGCTAACCCACGACTAAAGTCGTGGGCTTTCACCATGGACTCCCGCTCTAACCAAATCTGGTGCGGCTGTGACACCGCTCGCGTTCAACATCCCGGTGTTCAAGCGCACGCCTACG
>PUMG01000358.1 GCA_003551265.1 Halovenus sp. | reverse complement strand
CTCGTGCTGGAATATCGACCGACCCATCGACACTCCTGCCGCCCCGGCTTCCATCGCACCGGCGACCATCTCCAGTGTCTCCTCGTCGGTTCCTTTCGTCCCTCCGGCGATTATCACGGGCAGTCGCGTCGATTCCGTAACGCGCTCGAACGACTCGGGCGTCCCGGAGTACGATGTCTTCACCACGTGTGCCCCGAGTTCCTCACCGAGTCTGACCGCATGACCGAGGTCCTCGGCGTATCCTTCGGGGTCGGTCGCATCGCGGATGTCGGGACCACGGGCGTATGTCATGGCGAGGACGGGCATTCCATACTTTGCGGCGTCGCTCGTGAGTCGACCGAGGTCTGCGAGCTGTTCGCGTTCGTACGTGCTGCCGACGTTGATGTGAACAGAGACCGCGTCGGCACCGACACGGATTGCGTCCTCGACAGTACCAGTGAGGCGCTTGTCGTTTTCGTCCGGGCCGAGCGTCGTCGAGGCGTTGAGGTGGACGACGTAGCCCGCGCCGTTTTTGTTTCCGTGGACTCGTGGTGCGATTCCTTTCTGTGTGAGTACCGCATCCGCCCCGCCGCTCGTGACGGCGTCGATGGTCGACTCGATGTCGGCGAGTCCCTCGACCGCACCCATCGTGATGCCGTGGTCCATGGGTACCACCAGGTACCGACCGTCTGTCCCGATTCGCTCCAGCCGTGCCCGAACTCCCGTATTCATTGATATCGCTCTATTATCGCCCGGCCTTTGTATTCACTCCGGTCCGCCGCTGGTCGGGCTCAACTCGCGCCCTGCTCTCGCCCCCGAGTCGAGTTCACGCGCCTTCGCTTCGAGTTGTGCTGCGACGGTCTCGGTTTGATTACCCTGCTCGTGACCCTCTGCGACGATATCGACCAGCGCGGAGCCGACGATGACGCCGTCTGCACCGGCACGAACGATTCGTTCGGCGTGCTTGCCCGTTTTGATGCCGAACCCGACCGCTCTGGGAACGTCCCAGTCGGCGAGTCGAGTCAGTGTCTCGGTGGTCTGGTCGGAGACGTCCTCACGCGCACCCGTTGTTCCGAGTCGTGCCTGCACGTAGACGTAGCCCGAACCCTGATCGCGTATCCGCTCGAGTCTCCCGTCAGTCGTCGTCGGCGCGACGATGAAAATGAGGTCCAGCCCGTAGTCGTCACACGCGCTCCGAAGTGGACCTGCCTCCTCGGCTGGCAGGTCGGGGATTACCAGCCCTGCAATACCGGTCTCTGCCGCGCGCTCGACGAACGACGCCGGACCATCTGACTCGCCGTACTGGTACACCAGATTGTAGTACGTCATACAGACCAGCGGGACAGTCACATCCAGCGCTTCGACGAACTCGAAGTATCGCCTCGGCGTCATTCCTGCCTCCAGCGACCGGACGATTGCCCGCTGGATGGTCGGGCCCTCCGCAATCGGCTCCGAGAACGGCAGTCCGAGTTCGATGACGTCGGCCCCACCTCGCTCCAGCGCCTCGACGTACGCCAGCGACTGCTCGAACGTCGGGTCGCCCGCGACGAGATAGGGAATAAGGGCTGGCCCGTCTTCGAACACCCGCGAGAGGCTCATTCGACCGTCCCCCCGTGTCTACTCAGGTCTCGAAAGAGGCTCATCTGCGGCCCGACGTCGAGGTTTGCCGCTGCAGTTTTTTCGATGACTGTCTCAAGGTCCTTGTCCCCTCTGCCGGAGACGTTCACGACGACGACATCGCCGAGTTCGTCATCACCATTCCCTGTGGTTCCATTACTGTCACTCTCACTGTTGTCGTCTCTCCTTCCCCCTGCCGCCGCTTCGAGGAACCCGAACGCGTGGGCGGTTTCGAGTGCCGGGATGATACCTTCCGCCTGAGACAGTCGGTGAAACGCTCGAAGCGCCTGCTCGTCGTCGACCGTCGCTGGCGTCACACGCCCGTTATCTACGAGATATGCCAGTTCTGGACCGACACCGGCGTAGTCGAGACCCGCAGACACCGAGTGCGATTCGAGAATCTGGCCGTCGCTGTCTTGCAGCAATCGCGTGCGTGCACCGTGAAGCACGCCTTCCGCTCCCGTCGCAAGTGATGCGGAGTTCGGTGCAACCCCCGCGTCCTCGTCGACATTGAGGGAGTCGCCGCCCGCCTCGACAGCGTAGAGCGAAACCTCGCTGTCTTCGACGAAGTGGTGAAACGCTCCCATCGTGTTCGAACCGCCGCCCGCACACGCGAGCACAGCGTCTGGGAGCTGACCGGTCTCCTCGCGAACCTGTGTGCGTGCTTCTTTGGAGATGACTGCCTGAAAATCGCGGACCATCGACGGAAACGGGTGTGGGCCGACGACGCTGCCGATGACGTAGTGCGTGTTCTCGACGCTCGCGGCCCAGTCCCGCATCGTCTCGCTGATAGCCTCTTTGAGCGTTCCACGGCCAGTCGTGACTGGCCTGACCTCGCTCCCGTTGATACGCATCCGGAACACGTTCGGTCGCTGGCGAGCGATGTCGGTCTCACCCATGTAGATTTCACACGGCATATTGAGGTGTGCCGCAGCCATCGCGGTCGCCGTGCCGTGCTGTCCGGCGCCCGTCTCGGCGATGATTCGCTCCTTACCCATGTACTTCGCCAGTAACACCTGTCCGAGCGCGTTGTTCAGTTTGTGCGCCCCCCCGTGAAGCAGGTCCTCGCGTTTGAGATACACCTCCCGGTCGTACCGCTCTGACAGTTGTTCTGCGTACTGGAGCGGTGTTGGACGGCCACCGAACGTTCGCAGCCGTCGCCGGAACTCGTCGAGAAACCCGTCCTCGTTCGCCAGCACGTAGCGCTCGTAGGCGTCGGTCAACTCCTCGAGTGCCGGCATCAACGCCTCGGGGACGTACTGTCCGCCATACTCCCCGAACTTGCTGTCCGTGCTCATGCTGTCACCCTCTCGGCGGAGACGAGTTGTCGCGTGTTCGTGCGAACATCGCCGTCCATGAGCGCGGACCCGACGAGCAACGCGTCTGCACCCGCGTGACGCATACGCCTGACGTCGTCCAGTGTGGTGATTCCGCTCTCTGCGATCAGTGTCACGTCCTCGGGTATCTCCGGAGCGACCGTCTCAAACCTTCCGAGGTCGACGTCGAGTCTCGCCAGGTCCCGGTTGTTCACGCCGACGAACTCCGCACCGACGTCGAGTGCCTGTCTCACTTCCTCACGTGTGTGCGTCTCGACGAGTACCTGAAATCCACGCTCGCGGGCGGCGGTGTGCAGGGCATCGAGGTCGTCGACGAACCGGGCGATGAGCAACACGGCATCAGCCGCCACGGTGTCGAGCTGTGCCTCTGTGAGGATGAAGTCCTTTCTCAACACGGGCACGTCGACGGCTTCTCGCACACGTTCGAGGTCCGCTGGTGTCCCACCGAAAT
>PUMG01000345.1 GCA_003551265.1 Halovenus sp. | reverse complement strand
CGGCGGCCGTCGACGCCGTCATTCGTGACCACGTGTCGCCACGTGATGCCGCACGGGAGGCTGGCCTGTCCCCGCGCTGACAGCCGTCGACCGGTATACACAACCCTTTTTACCACGGTGGCGCATCACAGTGCCAACGATGGTTCGGAGGGCTCAGATATGACAATAGACGAGCGAATCGAGGAGCTTCGAGAGCGCCGCAAAGAGGCGGAACTCGGCGGCGGAGAAGAGCGAATCGCCAGCCAGCACGAGCGCGGCAAGATGACCGCACGCGAACGCGTCGAGTACTTTCTGGACGACGGCACGTTCACGGAGTTCGACCAGCTCCGGACACACCGGTGTCACACGTTCGATATGCAGGAGAAACAGATTCCCGGTGACGGTGTCGTCACGGGCTACGGCGAGGTCGACGGTCGAACGGTGTTCGTCTTCGCCCACGACTTCACCGTCTTTGGCGGCTCCCTCGGCGAGGTGTTCGCCGACAAGGTGACGAAAGTGATGGACCGGGCGATGGAGACTGGTGCTCCGATAATCGGACTCAACGACTCTGCTGGGGCCAGAATCCAGGAGGGCATCGACTCGCTCGCTGGCTACGCGGAGATATTTCACCGCAACCAGCTGGCGAGCGGCGTCGTTCCCCAGATCTCCGCCATCATGGGTCCCTGTGCTGGTGGAGCGGTGTACTCGCCAGCCATCACCGACTTCATCCTGATGGTCGAAGAGACCAGCCACATGTTCATCACCGGTCCGGACGTCATCGAGACCGTCACCGGTGAACAGGTGGGTTTTGACGAACTCGGCGGCGCAACCACACACGCTGCCGAATCGGGTGTTGCCGACCTCACTGCGGCCGACGAGAAGGCTGCACTCGACGACATCCGCCACCTCCTCTCGTATCTCCCACAGAACAACGTCGAGGATCCCCCTCGCGTAGAGCCGTGGGACGACCCCGACCGACGCGACGAGGAGTTGAAAACCATTGTCCCCGACGCCCCACAGAAACCGTACGATATCGTCGACGTCATCGCACGGATCACCGACGAGGACTCGTTTTTCGAGGTGGGCGAGGCGTTCGCCCGGAACCTCGTGGTCGGATTTGCCCGCCTCGACGGCCACGCCATCGGTGTGGTCGCCAACCAGCCACGGGTCAACGCCGGCACCCTCGACATCGACTCCTCGAAGAAGGGTGCCCGGTTCGTCCGATTCTGTGATGCGTTCAACATCCCCATTCTGACGTTCGTCGACGTGCCGGGGTTCATGCCTGGCACCGACCAGGAACACGACGGTATCATCATGCACGGGGCAAAACTGCTGTATGCATTCTCCGAGGCGACGGTCCCGCTGTTGACCGTCATCACCCGCAAGGCCTACGGCGGAGCGTACGACGTGATGTCGTCGAAGCACATCGGCGCGGACGTCAACTACGCCTGGCCGACGGCCGAGATCGCCGTCATGGGACCACGAGGCGCGGTCAACGTGCTCTACAGCGACGAAATCGAGGCGGCAGATGACCCCGAGGCGCGGCGACAGGAGTTCATCGACGACTATCGCGACCAGTTCGCCAACCCCTACATCGCGGCCGACCGCGGCTTCGTCGACGAGGGACTTGAACCACAGGACACCCGACCACGTCTCATCAACGACCTCGAGATGCTGCGTTCGAAACGAAAATCACGGCCCGAGAAGAAACATGGCAACATCCCACTCTGAGATGGACGACACAATGGACGACTCACAGGCGATGGAGATGGACGTGGGGCCCGCGAGAGTTCGCCCGGCAGCAACCCCAGAGGAAACCGCAGCCATCGTGGCTGCAGTTGGCGCACACATCCGTGACCAGCAGATGGCAGCGCTCGCGGCGAACGCCGAAGACGAACAGACGTGGGACGGCAAGCGCTTTGGGTTCGCTGGCCGACTGGAGGCACTGACTGGGTGTTCGGTCCGGGTACCACGCAATGCACCGACTGACGAGTGGACAGCGGCAGGCAGACGAGACCGATATGACAGGTGAACTATTCGACAGCGTTCTGGTAGCGAACAGGGGAGAGATTGCGGTCCGGGTGATGCGGGCGTGCCGTGACCTCGGTATGGAGACGGTTGCGGTGTACAGCGAGGCTGACCGGAACAGCGGACACGTCCGCTACGCCGACGAGGCCTACAACGTCGGACCCGCACGCGCGGCCGACTCGTATCTCGACCAGGAGACGATTATCGAAACCGCGTTGCGGGCAGACGCCGACGCCATCCATCCGGGCTACGGCTTCCTGGCGGAGAACGCCGACTTCGCCGCTCGCGTCGAAGCGACCGATGGTCTGACGTGGATTGGACCCTCGAGCGATTCGATGGAGCGCCTCGGTGAGAAGACGAACGCTCGCCAGATCATGCGAGAAGCCGACGTACCGATCGTTCCCGGGACGACCGAACCAGTCGAGACGCCCGGCGAAGTCATCGACTTCGGCGACGAACACGGCTTCCCGGTGGCAATCAAGGCCGAGGGAGGCGGAGGTGGCAGGGGGATGAAAGTCGTCCAGAGCGCCGACGAGGCAGCAGACAAACTCGAAAGCGCAAAACGCGAGGGTGAGGCGTACTTCGACAACGACTCCGTCTATCTCGAACGCTTCCTCGAGAACCCACGCCACATCGAGGTGCAGATTCTCGCAGACGAACACGGGAACGTCGTCCACCTCGGGGAACGAGACTGCTCGCTCCAGCGACGACACCAGAAAGTCATCGAGGAGGGACCGTCGCCCGCCCTCTCGGATGAACTCCGCGAGCAGATTGGTGAGGCTGCCCGCGCAGGGGTCAAAGCAGCCGACTACACGAACGCCGGGACAGTCGAATTTCTGGTCGAAGAGGACACGGCGCGCGACCCGACGACGCCGCTCGGGCCGGAGACGAACTTCTACTTCCTCGAAGTCAACACACGGATTCAGGTCGAACACTGCGTGACCGAGGAGATAACAGGCGTCGACCTCGTGAAGTGGCAATTGCGCATCGCACAGGGCGAAGCACTCTCGCTCGCACAGAACGACGTCGACATCGACGGCCACGCAATCGAGTTTCGCATCAACGCCGAGAACGCGGCCAGTGAGTTTGCCCCCGCAACCGGCGGCCGACTGGAAACCTACGACCCTCCGGGTGGTATCGGGGTCCGGATGGACGACGCGCTCCGACAGGGCGACGAACTCGTCACGGATTACGACTCGATGATAGCCAAACTCATCGTCCGTGGTGGAGACCGCGAGGAAGCCATCGAGCGCAGCAGGCGAGCGCTTGCGGAGTTCGACCTCGAAGGCATCGTGACAATCGTGCCGTTCCACCAGTTGATGCTTGAAGACGAACGCTTTCTCGACGGCACACACACGACGAAGTATCTCGACGAGG
>PUMG01000112.1 GCA_003551265.1 Halovenus sp. | reverse complement strand
CGAGGTAGCGGATGCAAGACGTTCGCCGTCGGTCGCCACTGCCCCGACGGTGTCGCTCCCGCCGAAGCGCTCGTTCACCCACGCAATCTGCTCCTGGATAGATTCGCTCTCGACCATCTCCAGCTCGTCCCACCGCTTGCGAGTTCGTTCACTCCAGAGGTCACAGTCGGTCGGAACGTCGAACGCGTCTGCAAGAGCGACGGCTTGCTGGCCTGCGACCATGATGTGTGGCGTCTCCTCCGCGACGACCCGGGCAACTGAGACCGCCGCTTCGACGTTGTGCATCGAGCAGACTGCGCCGGTCGTTCCGTCGTCAGTCATGAGACCAGCGTCCGTCCGAATCTCGCCATCACTCTGGACGGCGCTGCCGACGCCAGCGTTGAAACGGGAGTCGGATTCGAGGACACGAACGGCATCGACGACTGCGTCTGTCGGTGTCTCGGCGTTCGCTCCGGTCTGTGCGGCCCTGTCGAGCGTCTCCTGTCGCGGTGTTGGCTCTCGTGGTTCGCCGCCTGCACCACCGTGGACGAGTACGCGCATACTCGACCGGTCGAAAGGCCGCGTCTTAACTGCCGTGTTTCGTGTTCTCTCCGCTGACCGAGCACCCTGTCCTTGCCGACGGTTGACACTGAAAGACAAAAACGGGCATTACTTTAGAACGGGTGCGAAACAGTTCGGTATATGGAGTTCGATAAAATCACGGTGCCCGAAGAGGGCGAACCAGTAGAGGTAGTCGACGCGGACACCAGCGAGTTCGAGGTTCCGGATACACCCATCATCCCCATTCTGTACGGAGACGGTATCGGGACAGACGTGGGTCCCGCTGCACAGCAGGTACTCGATGCTGCAGCGCAGGCAACAGGCCGAGACATCGCCTGGATGCGGATGTACGCTGGCGAAAGCGCACGCGAGAAGTACGGCGAGAATCTGCCCGAGGACACCGTCGAGGCGATTCGAACGTTCCGTATCGCGTTCAAGGGACCGCTCACCACGCCGGTTGGCTCCGGGTTCCGGTCGCTGAACGTCGCACTCCGCCAGCGACTCGACACCTACGCCAACGTCAGACCAACCTACCACCTCGACGGCGTTCCGTCACCCGTCTCCAACCCCGAGCAGATGGACATGGTCACGTTCCGGGAGAACACGGAGGACGTCTACGCGGGCATCGAATGGGAACACGACAGCGACGAGGTCGAGGAGGTTCGCGAGTTCGTCGAGAAAGAGATGGGCTTCGACGACACCATCCACGATGGCCCGGTCGGCATCGGCGTCAAGCCCATCACCGAGTTCGGGACGAAACGTCTCGTCCGCCGGGCGATCGACTACGCACTCGAACACGACCGCGACTCGGTGACGCTCGTCCACAAGGGCAACATCATGAAGTTCACCGAGGGACAGTTCCGGGACTGGGGCTACGAGGTCGCCGAGGAAGAGTACGGTGACGAGGTCATCACCGAGGACACGCTCTGGGAGGAACGCGACGGAGAGCAGCCCGACGATGCTGTGGTCGTCAACGACAGAATCGCCGACAACATGCTCCAGCAGGTGCTCACACGAACTGACCAGTACGACGTCCTCGCCACGATGAATCTCAACGGCGACTACATCTCCGACGCGTGTGGCGCACAGATTGGCGGACTCGGTATCGCCCCCGGTGCGAACTTCGGAGATGCGCTCTGTCTCGCCGAACCCGTCCACGGCTCTGCACCCAAGTACGCTGGCCAGGACAAGGTCAACCCGACAGCGATGATTCTCTCCGGCGTTATCATGCTCGAGTACATGGGCTGGGACGACGCGGCCGAACTCGCCCGTGACGCCGTCGAGGCGACAATCTCCTCGAAGATGGTCACCTACGACCTCCACCGCCAGATCGAGGGTGGTGAAAAACTCAAAACGTCCGAGTTCGCCGACGAAATTGTCGAGAATATCGAGACGCTCGCATAGCGAGGAGTATCACGATTCTCGGACCTGTATCACTCGACGAAGCGGTTTCGTCACCCGCCTCACAACACCAATCTGATGTTTTGAAATTTCCATCAACGTTATTATACTCCAGACCTCATAACAGATAGATGAGTAAAGGAACTGAGTATACTGTGGTATCGAACAACAGGTCAATCCGTGCGTTCGCGGTCTTGTTCTCACTCGTGATGGTGCTGTCGGTCGTGAGTATCGGTGTCGGTGCAGCAGGTGCAGGAGTGACAGGCGAAGTCAGCGAGACAGCGAGCGATGCAGACAGTCAGATCGAGGAGGTACTCTCCGAAGAAGAGTACACAAGCACAACTGACACGACGCCGGAAGAGATGGTGTTTATCGCATCGGAGACAGGAACGGTGTTCGGACTCGACATCGGCGGTGACGACCCAGAGATAGCCTGGGAGTACGAGACGAACGAGCCGACTGAGTCCTCACCGACCGTCGCGGACGGAACGGTGTACATCACGGTCGGGGTTGGTTCGGGAACCAGCAGTGCGCTGTACGCTCTCGATGCAGAGACGGGCGATAAGGAGTGGGAGCACAGCCTGATCCAGGGAGAGGCGTCACCGACTATCGTCGACGGCACCGTGTACGTCGGTGACAGTGTAAGCGGCAACGTGTACGCGCTCGATGCGGACACCGGCGACACAGTGTGGAGCGAATCCATCGGGACTGGCGTCCGTGGTGCGCCACACGTCGTGGATGGACACGTCTACGTCAGCGGGTTCGGTGTGAACGACGGCGGCCTGTTCGCGCTCGACGCGGACACTGGCGACCAGGTGTGGCACTACGACGAGACCGTCGGCGTCGAAGGCTCGCCGACCTGGGACGAGGGAACGCTCTACGTTGCGGATCGCCTCGCCCAGGGTGGTATCCACGCTGTCGACGCCGAGACCGGTGACCAGGAGTGGTTCTTCGAGAAGTGGGAGGCAGTTGCTTCCTCTGCACTCGTCACAGTCGGAACGGTGTACTTCCCAACGGCCTCGTCCGGTTCAGCCGGTGTGTACGCGGTCGACGCCGAGACCGGTGACCAGGAGTGGTTCTTCGACGACTTCGAGGGAGCGGCGTACATGGAGGGGTCGGCGACTGCTGATGACGGAACGATCTACGTCGGAACAATCGGCAACAACGGCTCGGCGTGGGGTGGCGGACAGGAGAACAGCACGCTGTACGCACTCGATGGTGACACTGGCGACGTCGAGTGGGAGTTCAACGACGTGAACCGCAGCATCGCCTCGACCCCGACTGTACACGACAATGTCGTCTATGTCGGCGGTGGATACGACCGCGGATTCGACGACGCCATCGAGAACGGCACAATGTTCGCACTGGATGCGAGTACCGGTGACGAACTGTTCACCTTCGACAACCCCGAGGTCGGGAGTGGCTTCGTCTCCTCACCAACCAT
>PUMG01000090.1 GCA_003551265.1 Halovenus sp. | reverse complement strand
CGGGGTTCTGTGTGGCCAGCACGACAAACGGCTCGGGGAGGTCGTGGGTCTCGCCGTCGACAGTCACCTGTCCCTCCTCCATCGCTTCGAGCAGTGCGGACTGGGTCTTCGGCGGCGCGCGGTTGATCTCGTCCGCGAGAACGATGTTCGCGAACACCGGTCCTGGTGTGAAGTGGAACTCTCCGGTTCCCTCCTCGAAGACGTACGAGCCGGTGATGTCCGACGGCATCAGGTCGGGTGTGAACTGGATGCGCGAAAACTCGAGTCCGAGCGCCGTTGCGAACGACCGCGCAGTGAGTGTCTTCCCCGTGCCTGGTACGTCTTCGATGAGGACGTGGCCACGGCCGAGAACGCCAGCCAGCATCTCTTCGAGAACGGCTCTGTCGGCAACGACGACGGAGAGGATTTCGTCGAGGACCGAAGCGGTGACGTCAGCTGTCTCCTGTGTCGACATATCAGGACTCACGAAACGCGATGGTTTGAATGTAGCGCACCTGTTTCACGCTCGGGAACGTCGATGTGACTACTTGCAGGCAGTGACTACCCACGGGCATACAGACACCGTGCGTTCATCCACAGCACCGTCTCGCCGTCCTGGTTGTGTGTTTCGATTTCCTGATTCACCAGTCCGCGGTGGTCGTCCCACACAGCCTTGTCGGCGAAGGTGAGTCGAACTGAGAGCGTGTCTCCGGGCGTGACCGGGGCCCGCCACTGCAACTCTTCGAGTCCCGGCGAGCCGACCGTCTCGGCCTCCAGCAGGTAGTGGTCGACCAGCATCCGCATCGTCATCGCCGCAGTGTGCCAGCCGCTGGCGATTACCGTCTCGAACGGTGCGTGGTGGTCATCACTCAGGTGAAACGACTGCGGGTCGTACGCCTCTGCGAACTCGATTATCTCCGCACGCGTCACCTCGTAGGAGCCAAACTCTCTGGTTGCTCCGATTTCGACCGCTTCGTAGGTGTGCATGAGCGGACCTTGGAACGGCACGACAAAAGAGACACCTATCGACCGACGCGCACAGCGAACGCGAGTGCGAGCAACGCGGCGACGGCGACACCGACACCGAATCCAGCGCCGTCGTCGTCAACCTCGTCCACGACCGTGACGTCGTCACTTTCGTCGGTTGGAGGCGTCGGTGTCGGCTCATCAGCGTCGTCACCATCGTCAGAATCAGGGGTCGGTGTCAGCTCATCGGCCTCGTCACCGTCATCAGGGGCAGGGGTCGGTGTCGGGTCACCAGTCTCGGCCATCGCTTCCGGGTGGAATGCCTCGGCCATCTGCTCCAGCGGAACCACGAGCAACGGCCCGTGCTGGCTGACAAAGTCAGGATTTACCTCGACAATCCGGTCTTCCTCGACCGCAGTCGACTCCTGTATCGCCGTGACGTCCGGTACTTCTGCCCCTTCCGAGATGACGAGCCACTCGGGGTCGTTGTCGGCGATTATCTCTTCGCTGATTTCGAAGTAGCCTGGCTCTTCGGCTGCGAGTGCGATGTTCTCGGCTCCCGCTAGCTGGAGGAGTTCGTTCTCGATGGTTCCCTCACCCACCGTGAACGGGAATCCGATGTCGTAGTACACTGTTGTCGGCTCTTCGTCGGCCACGGCGTCGGTGATGTCCTCGACTGTCGCTCGGGTCTCGTCTCTCGTCTCGGCTGCACCCTCACACTCGCCGACGAGTTGGCCTATCCGCTCAATTTCGCCGTACATGTCCTCGACAGTCAGGAGCGTCCCGGAGTGATACACCGTCAATCCAGCATCACGGAGGCTCTCGACCGACTCCTCGGGGATTATGTCTCCGGCGATAACCAGGTCTGGTTCGAGTCCGACAACTTCCTCCTCGACGGGTATCCCGTTCTCGTCTACGACGTGTGTTCGGTCCTCGCTCCCATCGAGGTACGCCGTGAACGGGTTGACCGGCATCCCCGTCACCTTCTCCTGGGCACCGATCTCCCAGACGTACTGGGCCGTCCCTGGTGCGAGAACGACTACCTCCTCGGGTTCTTCTTCGACGGTCACTGTCTCTCCGCCCCCATCTTCTTTCTCCAGCGGGAACTCACACGTTGTCTCCTCCTCGTCAGCGGCGTCTCCAAGGACGACGCCCTCACTCACGGTCTCGTCTGCGACGGCGCTCCCTGCCACGAACCCACCAGCAAGGGCGAACCCTGTTACGACCACGACGACGAACAGAACGCTCGTTCGATTCATGCATCGCCATCACAGCCTATGCAATAAATATTTATCTAATGCAAATAGAGTTGAATCAGATGCGTATCCCAGTCCGGGCGATGCTGTGGTCAGGGGGGCTGTTTGCCCTGCTGTGTGTAGCCGTTACGGCGAGTGCCGCGCTGGGTCCCGTCCGTATCGATCCGTTGACTGTTGCACGCGCTGTGTTGAACACGATTGCCGTACCCACCGGTGTGTCAGCAGGGCTGGCGACGTACTCGCTCGCAGGCGTGGGTGTTCCAGTCCTCACTGTCGACGTTTCGTACACCGGGATTTTCAGTTTCGACGTTTCGAGGACCGAGCAGACGATTGTGGGCGATATTCGCCTGCCCCGAATCGTCCTCGGTGCGGTCGTCGGCTTCGCGCTCGCAACCGCTGGAACCGTGATGCAGGGCTTTTTCCGCAATCCGATGGCTGACCCCTCCATCATCGGCGTGTCGACCGGTGCCGCGGTGGGTGCTGTTGCGGTTATCGCGTTCTCACTCACCATTCCGCTCCAGTTCGCCGCCTTCACAACAGCGCTCGTGACTGCCTTCGGGGTGTATCTCATCGCAACCGAGAACGGCCGGACGCCCGTCGCGACGCTTCTCCTGGCGGGCATCGCGGTGCAGACGTTCCTCGGTGCGGTCATCTCGTACATGCTGTTGCAGTCGGGCGAGAGTCTGAACGAGGCGGTCATCTGGCTCATGGGACACCTCCACTACAGCAGCTGGAGTCGGGTCGAGGCGACGCTTCCGCTCACGCTGTTGCTCTTCGTCGCGCTTCTTGCCTACGCCCGTGACCTGAACGTCCTGTTGCTGGGAGAAACCGACGCCCAGACACTCGGTATCGAGGTCGAACGGACGAAACGGGTCCTCCTCGCCGGAGCGACAATCATCACCGCGGCTGGCGTGGCGGTGGCTGGTGTCATCGGGTTCGTCGGGCTCATCGTGCCGCATATGATGCGTCTGGTGGTCGGTCCAGACCACCGCATCCTGATACCGACCAGCGCGCTCGCAGGAGCGACGTTCCTCGTTCTTGCTGATACGTTCGCTCGAATCGGCCCGGCAGAGGTCCCCGTCGGGATTGTCACAGCCGCAGTCGGCGCGCCGTTTTTCCTGTTCTTGCTCCGCCAGCGCGAGGTGTACGCGCTGTGATTCGAGTCGACGGCGTCTCGCTCTCTTTCGG
>PUMG01000043.1 GCA_003551265.1 Halovenus sp. | reverse complement strand
CCCTCGAAGACGCCCATGCCGTAGTGCAGGGTGTGGGTCAGGCAGTGGACCCGGGCCTCGCGCCAGGGCAGCATCTCACCATCGAGCCAGATGGAACCGTCGCGATCGGCGAAGGACATGGGTTCTCCTAGAGTCGCACGCTGAATCCTGCGGGAGAATACCTCGAAAAGCCCCGCCAGAGAACCGCAAGCGCGGCAGATGGTGCGCCGTGGGGGCCCGGTGGCTGGTTGCCCCCCGGCAGATTCACACGCCCCGGCTTCCCCGCACGGAAGTTTCAAATGCTAGCGAATGGCCCGCACGCCGCCGCGGCGACCGATGCCGGCCGCCACGCGGAACAGATCCGGGATGTTCATCCGGCCATCGGCCGTCCGGCTCATTACGCCAATCTCGATGGCCGCCTCGATAAGCGCGTCTTCTTTACAGCGCCCGGCCGTGGGCGTCTCCAGGGCGTGGGGAGGCAGATAGGGTCGTTGCCCTTCGCCTTCCCCTCCGTCCTCGTCCTCGTCCGCGCTCTTGCGGATAGCCTCGAGCACCCCGCTCTCTCGCCAGCGCGCGTAGAACTCCTCTGCTGAAGCGGGGACCGTCATGCCCTCCAGCGGCTCCAGAATCTGCCGAACCCAAGGGTAATCCTCTCGCAGTTCGGCCAGTCGGATGCTGGAGGCCTCCTGAACGCCCTGCTTGATCCCCTCGAAGTAGAGGAGAACGCCTGCCTCCGCATATCGCTGTTCCGTGATCTTCTGCGCCTCCTTCAGCGCCACCAGAAAGCTGCGCGGGCTGATCTGCCCCTTTGCGTCCGCCAGGTGGGTCGGCAGCCAGGTATGCGTTTTCCCGCGGCGCCGGTTGCGCCCCATGAAGGGGCTGGCAATCGCATTCAGTAGCTCCGCCTGAGCTGCATCCCGTGTACGCAGCGCTTCCGGCACCACATAAGCGACCGCGCCGTCGATCTCGATAGGCTCGAATGGTTCGCCGTGCATGGCGGCAACCCACTCCCGGAAGGCCCCGCCGGCTTCGGGATCGTTCCCCAGCTGGTGCCACAACAGGGCGTAGAGGTCAGACCGACGCCATTTCAGATCCACCGCACGGTGGGTGAGCTTGGAAGAGTCGGGGAATGTCCAGATCCCCTCGTCCTCCCACATATCGGGACGGATGAAGAATTTGGTGCGAATGGCGCGGTACTGGCGCAGATCCAGCCCGACCCGTAACACAGCCCCTGCAGCAGCGTCCGGATCCGTCGCCAGTCGTTTCCCAAGCGATCCAGGGCATCGAATACCACGACGTGCCGCTCGCCCCGGGTGCGCAATTCGGCATCCAACGAAGCGAACAACCGCTCCTCCATCTCCGGGTCATTGGCAACGCGTTGCACCCGACTGCCCCAGTCCTCCGTATCCTCGAACGGCGAGTCCCCGGATGCGGCGACGAGCTGATGAAGGATCACCGTCCGCCAGATGTCCTCGGCCCCAAACCCGTCGTCGAGCAATCGGCTCAGTACCCGGCGGGAGGGGTGGTTCTGGTTGTCCACTCCGGATGAGAAACCCCAGCTCACTTGCACCTTATCCAGCCGGAGCCGCTTCAGTTGCCGGCCAATAACCATGCGCGCCATCTCGCCATTGAGTGCCGCGCTCCAGAAGCTCTTGCCGGTCCCACGGTCTCCCACGACCACCGGCGTATCGGGATTGAGCGCGCTCTCATGGCCGGGCACTACATAGATCTCTGAGGGCTCTGGCGGCTGCGTCCCATGTGCCATCTCTTCGGGGATGGCCTCGAACGCACGACGGAGGGCTTCCACGGGCACAGCGTGCTGGGTCATTGGTTCCCTTCCTCCTGCACGCTCAAAGCAGCCTCCAGGCCATTGAAAAACTCACCAAACGCCTCGCGGATTGCATGCTCCCCCACATTCGCTAGCTGCTCCATTGGATTGAATGCCTCAGTCTCCTCCTTCCGACGGTGCCCCTTTCACGGAGGCAAGCCGTGCCAGGTGGGCGAAGAGGTAGCGGTATCCTTCCCATGTCGCGGGGACATCCACGGCAAAAAAGAACACCTCGGCCTGCAGATGCAGTAGCGTTGCCGCTCCCGTCTTCCCCTTCCAGATAAGCGCGCGCCAGCTTAGCCAGGACGTTGTCCGGATAAACCGTGGCGCTGCGGCCTACGGCAGGCGCTACCCAGAGGCCGGGGCTGCCTGCCAGCGGGCTTTCCGCCACCATCTCCTGTGGGAACTGGGGACCGGTGTTACCGACCAGGTCCTCGACCAGCCAATCGATCACTCCAAAATACGGGCGCGCCTCTACTGGCAGCATGTGCGCCCCCAGGCCCGGCGCCTCAAGATCCAGATCCACCAGCAGCACCGTGCGCCCCTGGCGCACCAGCTCGCGCCCCCATAGCATCATGGCGGTGGACCGCCCGACTCCACCCTTCAGGCTATGGAATACCACTCGCGGGCAATGGGCCTCATGCTCCGATTCGGGCTGAAGGACCCAGTCCTGCCCCATGGCCCGCCGCTCGACAACCTGCAAGCCCACGTCGCGAACCCAATAGACGAGGCTTGGTTCGCGGAAAAGTGCTTCCCCGGCCAGCGTGTCCGAACATCTTGCCACCCCACTCTCTTTTCCCGGGCTGTAGGGGGCCAGTCTCTCCGAGAGCTTCAGGCGCAGGTCCGCCAAGGTCTCGTCTGACCAATCATCCGGCACCACCAGGTACAAGCGGCCGTGCATGTCTCGGACCACGCGTAAGCGGGAGAAATCTGCCATCGGGTACACCGCCAGGAGCGAGTCCACGATCCTTGGGATGCACTCATCGAAGGTGAGCCATTGTTGCTCCATGCTCATACTCCCAGCTGGGCCGCTGAACAGGTACGGCGCGCGTGCTTCCGGTGGTTTTCAACCATCGCGCTGGTGAATTGGCTATCGCACCAGTAGCGATTCTCGATCCGCCATCCGTGCATGTAGTCTCGGGTGTTTAGCAATTGGTAGAGCCCGCCCTGGGTACGACCGCTCATCCGCCTCTTCGCATCGTCCACCAGTTCTGGCAGGTGTTTGTGGGGCAGTTTCCGCTCCCCGCCGGGGATGCTGGCCATCGCATGCTTCAACGCACACTCCGCCGCCAGCGCGTAGGCATGGCTCGCACCGCCGTACCGACCCTCGCGCCATAGGCATTCGCCATCCTGAAACCAACGCAACGCGGCTTGCCGGAAATCATCCATGTCCGCCCCGCTATCCATAGCCGTATCTTGAGTTGTGTGAGCCCGTTCGTATTGATCAATAGGGCCTACGCGGCGTCCTGCTGACCCATGATCCGCTCCCAGATCGCGGTGACCGCCGCGCGCTCGTCGGCGAGTTCTTCGCTGTCGACCACGGCGCCCTGATCCTGCAGCGACAGCTGGTGGATGCGGCGCCGGTAGGCCCGGT
>PUMG01000182.1 GCA_003551265.1 Halovenus sp. | reverse complement strand
TTCTGGGACGAGTTCGGCACGCAGGGTGAGGACGCGATAATCGTGATCCAGGACAACGGGTTCGACGTGGACCACGAGGCGCTGGATTTCGAGGAGGCGCACATGCTCGACGGTGACGGGAACAAGATAGGCGACCCGGCAGTCGAGGACCACGGGACGCACGTTGCAGGGACGGCTGCGGGCGGTGAGGACCCTGATGGCGTGTCGATAGGTGTCGCACCGGATGCAGAGTTGCACGGGCACGACATCTTCACGCAGGGTGAAGTGGTCGGTGCATCGATCGGTTCGATGGAGATAGCCGTCGAAGAGGACGCTCATGCAGTGAGTGGAAGCTGGGGTTCGGGATGTCACGCGTTCTTCCCGGAGCCGGTGTACAACGATGAGCAGATAGACCCGATAGCGAACACGAACATGGCCGGGACGATTGTGGTGAGTTCGGCTGGTAACGGTGAGGAAGGCTGTGTGAGCGGGTTTGCGAACGACTACGGCTCGTTCTCGATTGGAGCGAGTGACCAGGGTGAGGACATCGCGATGTTTTCGAGCGGTGGACTGATAGACAAGGACGACGGGCAGCCGGACTGGCCGGGTGCAGGCGCGTGGACGGACCCACCAGAGGAGTGGCCACAGTCGTGGGTGGACCCGAACGTGGCGGCACCCGGTGTAGACACGTACAGTGCGCTGCCAGGTGACCAGTACACGGACACGTTCAGTGGAACGTCGATGGCGTCGCCGCACGTGGCGGGTTCGATAGCGCTGTTGCAGTCGGCGACACCGGAACGGCACACGGCGGAGGAGATAATGGATGCGTTGATGACGTCGGCGTGGAAGCCGGACGACTGGGACGAGGATGACGCGCGGTGGACGGACGATGACAGTGAGAAGGACGAGCCGGGTGTGGACTCACGGTACGGCCAGGGTATAATCGACGTGGTTGCGGCGATGGATGAGTTGGAGACGGTGCCCGAACACGAAGTGGGTGACGTGAACGAAGACGGAAATATAACGATCGTGGACGCAGTGTTGATTCAGCAGTACCTGGCAGGTGTGCTGGATGAGAACCAGACGTTCAACGAGGAGTTGGCAGACGTAACCCGTAACGGCGAGATAGAGATTGTGGACGCGGTGTTGCTCCAGCAGTATCTGGCCGGATTGATCGACGGAGCGTTCGCAGAGATAACGGACCTGGATGCGCCGGGCGAGGTGTCGGGCGGTGAGACGATAGAGGTGTCGGCGAACGCGACGAACGTCGGCGGGCTGGGAACGTACCACATGGCGGACTTCAGGCTGCACGAAGACGAAGACGGGATGGACGAGAACGCGACTCTGGCGCAGGAACCGATAGACCTCTCGCCGTACGACCATGACTCGGCGAACGCGACCGAGCACATCGTCTACGAGATAGACACGTCGGGCGTGCCGGGCGGTGAGTACTACCACGGGGTGTTCAGCGAACAGCACAACGAGACGGACACAATAACGATAACGCAGCCGTTCTTCGAGGTGACGGAGCTGGAGGCACCGGATGAGGTAGTCGAGGAGAACGAGATAACGGTGAATGCGACGGTAGAGAACACGGGTAACGAAGAAGATACGCAGGACGTTGCCTTCCGATTCGATGACCTCGAAGAGGATCTGATAGTGGAGGAAGACGTGGAGCTGGAGCCGGGTGAAGAGGCAGAGATAACGTTCGAGCCGTTCGTGGACGCGCCACCGGGGAACTACACGCACGGTGTGTTCACGGATGACGACGACATGACGGCGGAGATAACGGTGATCGAGTCGGTGTTCGAAGTGAGCGATGTGGAGGGACCATCGGAGGTCGTCCACGGTGACGAGATCGAGGTGGATGCGACGATAGAGAACACGGGCGATGCGGCGGACGAGCAGGAGATTACCTACGAACTGGGCGGTGGCGCACCTGGTCCGGTGGCAGTAGTGACGCCGGATGGTGCGTCGCGGAACCACGGTGACCGGTTCCTGAACTTCTTCGCGGACACGCTCGAAGAGCTGGACGATGACTGGGAGTTCGACTGGGTGACACCGTCGGATCTGGATGACGACATCAGCGTGATGGACGATTACGAGTCGTTCGTTATCAACCGGTTCGCGGATGAAGGAAACAATGTCGACGGTGACGATGTTGCGGCCGACTTCCTGGACAACCTGGGTGACAACCAGGGTGTGGTGTATCTCGACGCTCACACGGGTGCGACCGACGAGACGTATCCGGACGGTGTGGAGCGACTCAACAACGTCCGGGCAGACCCGGGTGACTTCGGTTCGGACAGCAACATGGACGATGAGAAGGCGGTAACGATTGACCAGGACCACGACATCTGGACGGGTGTTGGCAGTCCGGGCGACACGGTGGATATGTTCAACGACGTGAGTGGTTCGTTCGGCTACGGTGCCTGGTTCGATGACTACAGCGGTGACGTGCTGGGTCACATGGACCACAACAGCGAGCCAGGAGTCGGAATTTCAGAGGACGGTCAGGAGATCCTGTGGGCAAGTGGCGGTGAGACGTTCTTCACGTGGGAGAGCGACACGGACCCGCTGGATGACCGGACAGATGAAGGGGCACAGTTGCTGGTGAACATGGTGGAGTACGTCCAGACGGGAGCTGTGACGGGTGAGGATGCGATGATACTGGAGGACGACCGGTCACAGACGGTGCAGCTGGACCCCGGTGAGTCTGAAGACATCACGTTCACGACGACGGTAACCGCCGATGACGGCATCGGTGAGATGTTCCACCTGGTGGCGAGCAACGACGACTCTGACACTGCGGATGTGACGGTGACGGCACCGGATCAGATAGAGATAACTGGTCTGGACGCACCGGCGGAAGCCCAGCAGACGGAGACGATAGAGGTGGAGGTTGACCTCGAACACGTGGGCACAGAAGAGGACACGGTAGAGACGGTGGAGTACTACTTCGACGGTGAGATGGAAGACTCCGAGACGGTGACGATGGATGCGGGAGACACGGAGACGGTGACGCTGGAGAAGGAAGTGCCGGAAGACTTCACGCCGGGCGAGTACGACCACGGCGTGGAGGTGACGTGGGACGAGGCGTTCGCTCCCATAGAGATCCTGGAAGGTGACGAGGCGTTCTTCGAGGTGTCTGACCTTGATGCACCTGTGGAGGCAGGCCAGCACGACACGTTCAACGTGAGTGCGATGGTGGAGAACACGGGTGACTTCGAGGACACGCAGACGGTTGAGTACGAGTTCAACGTGGACGTGGACGACCCACCAGGTGACGACCCACCAGGACTCGAAGATGTTGACGTTGCGGTGGTCGATACTGACCTCGATACTGACGAGCTAGCGAGCGAACTCAGCGAACGTGGTCTCTCGGATGCGGAGATAGACCAGTACCTCGACGAGGCGCAGCCGGAGCAGACGAACGACCT
>PUMG01000296.1 GCA_003551265.1 Halovenus sp. | reverse complement strand
GTGGCGAAATGAACTGGGCTCGAAGGTCCGGGAGTCGGTAAGCTCCAGGGTTTCGGCGTCGAGTGAGTACAGCGTGTGGTCAACACGGCTATTCCCAGATATATCGTACCCCTTGACCAGGATGTGTTCGTCCGATGCTCGTGGTTCTATGAACCATTCACGCGGGAGATGCGTACTCAAGGCGTTCCCTCCGTCGGTGCTGTCGAGACTCAATACTAGCCCATCATTGAAGAAATCACTGTCTCTATCTGTGTTTTTCGAAGGGAACACCAGTCGGTCATCGACGAGAAGTAACTCTGTATCGTGTCTTGACGAGCGGTTTCCGAACTCCCGGAACTCGACGTTGTTGCTCCCACGCTCCCAGTACCCCTCTCCATCTGTCGCGTTGACGGCGTACACGCGAGTATAGGAAATGGAGGGTGGACTTGTTCCGTAGCCGGCCAGAATGTAGACGACGCCATCGTCGACGAGATGTGACCGAACTGTTGCTGGATTCGTGTCTCTGTCATTGCGCTCTGAGGGCACAGGTGGCTTGTAGCTCCACTCTTTCACTCCGGTCTCCATATCGACGGCGAACACCCGCGACTCGTTGTGTACGAACACCGTCCCGTCCTCGACGATGACGCTATTGCTATAGGGGCGGATGTCGTCCCCGAACGACCACACTTCCTGGACGGGCTCTGCCGGGGCAGTCGTGTTCTGACTGGTCAGGGAGCCCTGTTCGTCGTGGAGTGGCTGTAACCAGTCATCCTCAGACTCTTCGTAGGTGGCCGAAACCGTCACAGGGGACGGCTCGGCCTCGATATCCAGTCCACCGGTCCCGTCCTCGAACGCCGTTATCTCGTAGGAACCCGACGACCGGAGGTCGACAGTGGTCGAAACTGTCGCCTCTCCGTTCGCGTCCACCGTCACCGTCTCTGTCTGTCTGTCAACGCCAACGCGCTCGGGGGCGAGCGGCCCGTCTATTTCGAACGCGATTGTCGCTTCTGCTGACGCTGCCCCGTCGTTCGTCACGGTTGCTGTCGCCGTGACCGTCTCGCCCACTGCCGCGCTCGTCGAATCGACATCGAGGTCCGTGACCGAGAGAGCGGTCGGTTTGAAGACGTACAGCGAACTGCGCGAACTTCCGGTGGGTGGACTTGTGATCCCACTCACAGCGAGCGTCTCGTTGGCCATGGCCAGTGTCCTCGGAAACGCCTCGCTGTCGATATGGTTCTCGTCCGGCGGGAGGTCGAACGACCACTTCCGGTCGAGGTCGTCATCGAAGACGTGCAGCGAACCGTCCTCGCTGGCGACGTGAAGCGCTTCCCCGTAGATGAGGTCGGTTATCGTTCCATTCGTTCGGTACCTCGCCTGTTTTTCGCCGCTGTCAGTGAGCGCGAACACGGACATTCCGCTCGACACGTACACTGTGTCATCCTCCACGACGGGACTGTGGGTGATGACGTCGTCCATGTCTACTCGCCACTCTGCGAAGCCAGTCTCCGCGTCGATGGCGTACAGCGCGTTGCTGTTTCGTCCAACGGGAACGTAGAGCATCCCATCAGCGACGGTCGGCTGTGCCGAGATATCATCGCTGAGCGACCAGTGTTCCCAGTCCCACACCCGCTCACCGGTCGTCCCGTTCACCGCGAGAATCTGGTCGTCTCTGACGAAATACAGCCGCTCGTCGTCGGCAGTGTTGTACCGGTTGTTGGTGGGGTTAAACTCGAAGTCCTTGCTCCAGACCTCTGTTCCGTTATCGAAGTCGAGTGCGTGAATGCTGGTATCAGATGCAGCTGTCGTCCCCGGTTCGTGTCGGGTGACGTAGATGTGCTCACCGAACGCTGCATCTCCAAAGAGTTCGATGTCTGGAGCTGTTGCTGTCGTGTTCCAGAGTTCGTCACCTGTTTGGAGGTCGAGCGCAACGACAGACTGGGTCTGGCTGTCTTGTGGGTCGAGTGAGGTCACGACGTAGACGACCTCGTCCTGAACAAACGCGCCGTGGAATCCACTAAAGAAAACCGGATACTCCCACTGATTCTCACCGGAGTGGTCGTACGCCTCGAGCAAACTTTCCCATGGGTTCGCAGAAGTATTTCTATGCGGAGTCAGGATGAGGTCGTCTGTCACAATCGGTGACGGTGCCTGAGAAGTAACATGGCCGATGTTACTCCCCTCGTTTCCGTGGATTTTGTCGAGATATACTGGTGGAGTGTCCGGTTCCCCAGCGGACGTGGCGTTCAGGTCCTCCAGTTCGTCCCCGACGATGCTGGTATCGAACGTCTCGGTGCTGTCTGCTGCGACGAATCCACTGCCAAGAACCAGCACTGCACAGACGCACACGACGACCAGCATCAGTCCTCTCACTGCCTGTTTCTCCTCATACCTGTTAGCTGATAACATTTAATGTACAACTAAAATATACTAACTTATATTTTTCTATCATTGATAATTAACACTCAGTTATGACGTATTTCGCGGGTTAAGAGTAGTACGATACGTGATACTCTTGACAGTGTTATCCGACAGTATCAGGAGTCGTGATGGACGCGCCAGGTGTACAGACTTTCGAACGTGTAGTTGACGACCAGTCCACACACAATTCCAAGTCCTTTCGCCACTAGCAACCAGCCGTCGACACCAGCCACCGGGAGGGAGACAAAAAACAGCCGGTACACGACGACGAACACCACGAACTGGGCCACGATGCCACCCGACCGGACGGCGTGTGATTTCGCAAGCCGACGGAAGAACGACCGCCTGTCATCTCGACCCTCTTCGGCGAACGTCCAGTTGTCGTTCAGAAGAAACATGACGATGATGGCGACCTCGATACCAACCAAAAGCGCAATCTCTTCGAGTACACCGACGAGTTCGACGAGAAAGACGAGTACGGCCGTATCGAACGCCGCACCCACGACACCGACGGAGACGAACTGACCGATTCTGACGCGAGAGGTGAGCGCAGCCATCATCGCGGCGCGAGAACGGTCGCTGGTCATGGTTCGCGTTGCTTCCGTTCGACCAGTGCTTCGGGCGTCTCCCGCCGCCGAGCAATCGCCGTGTGCAACCGACTCTCTCGAAGCTGTTTCGCCCGGTGTCTGACTGCAACGAGCGTGCGCGCGAGTCGAATTGAATCACGAACCGGCGACACCGTCGACCCCGGTCTGTCGTGCCACTCCACGGGAATCTCTGCAATTCGAAGCTCCAGCGCCCCTGCCATGGCGACGAGTTCGATGTCCCACGCGAATCCGGATTCGTAGAGGTGTCCGCGAACCTGTCCCCACCCGTCTGCCGTGATTGCTTTCGCACCACACTGGTAGTCGTAGAGACGTTCGGTGAGCACTCGACGGGCGAGCCACGCGAACGCGTCGCCGAGGCGACGGCGAGCGAATGTCTGGTGTGTCGACACCGTCGCATCGGGATGACGACGTGACCC
>PUMG01000310.1 GCA_003551265.1 Halovenus sp. | reverse complement strand
CTCGTGATTGCACTCGTCGTGGGCGGCGCGTGGCTCGCAGTGATGATGAACGTCCTGGCCGGGCTCGACACGTTCGAGTCGACCGAACTCGACGCGCACCCCGAACCTGAGATAATCGAGGAGGGACCGACCGACGTCAACGTAACCGTCACCGACCCGGATGGCGGGACCATCTCCAACGCGACAGTCATCGCACAGAGCGGTACTGCACAGCTCGCAGAGATGACCTACGCGGAAACCGACGAAAACGGCGTCGCGACACTTCCTGTCGAGCCTGAACTCAGAGAGAACCAGAACGAAGGGACAGTAGAACTCGACATCAGACCACCAGAAGGAGATTTCGTCGATGACCAAGAGAACACCGACATTCTGGTCATCGACCCCTGAGACTGGCCACAAAAATCATGGTCGACCGTCAGTCCCAGTCAATCCAGTCGAGTTCCCAGCCGCGCTTGCGCCGTGCGTCTCGCTGTTCGAACTCGCGGTCCTCGCGGTGAGTTCTGTTACGTTCGACGGTGCCTGCCTGCTCACCGTCGACGAGCAACGGGCCAAACGCACAGCCACCGTAGCGTTCGACGGTGCCGGACGAATCGACAGCTGCCAGCGACTGCTCCGGTGCGCCCAGTGGCATGACGAGTTTGCCCCGTTCTGTGAGCTGTTCGACGAGCGCTCGTGGCGGCTCGATAGCCGCAGCCTCGACCAGAATCCGGTCGTATGGAGCGTACTGTGGTAGCCCATCCGCGCCATCACGGCAGTCGACGAGCACTTCCTCGTATCCGGCGGCCGAGAGGTTGGCCCGCGCTTCGTAGACGAGTTTGCGGGTTATGTCGACCGCGTGGACGTTGCGACTGCCAGCAATCTCCGCAGCGACAGCGACCGTGTAGCCCACACCTGCGCCGACGACGAGTACCGAGTCGTCTGTCGTGAGTTCGAGCGGCTCGAACAATCGGCCCACGGTGCTGGGGGCGAGCACGCGAGTCCCAAAACGCTCGAACGCTCGATCCGCGTAGGCTGCGTGCCCGTCGGCGACGAACTCGTGGCGTGGTACCTCGCGCATGGCAATCGAGACAGCCTCGCTCTCGACACAGCGCTTGCTCTCGTGTTCGAGGCTGTCGACCATGTCGTGGCGAAGCACCGCGGGGTCCATGTCTGTCTGTCGGTGTCGAACATAATGAGACTGACGGGCGAGAATCTCACAGACTTTTGCCCGCTCGCTACTGTGATTCGCGAACTCTCACTTCAGCGGGACGAACCGGACGCGACTGTACCGCTCGCGCTGGAGCCCCGTTTCAGTCTTCGTCGCTCTGGTGAGTACCTGCGTGGTATCGCCGAGTGGCGCGAGGAGGACACCACCGTCTCGAACCTGTTCGACGACCTGTTTCGGGAAGTCGCTGGCCGCACACGTAAGATACGCCCGGTCGTAGGAGGCGTGTTCTGGCCACCCGTCACGTCCGTCACCAACACGAACCGATACCTCTCCGTATCCCGTCCGTTCGAGTGTCTCTCTGGCGGTTTCGGCGAGCCGTCTGTGATATTCGACAGTGTAGACGTTCTCCGCACCGACCACTTCAGCGGTGACAGCGGCGTGATCCCCACAGCCGGTTCCGATTTCGAGGACGGTCGTACCCGGAGACAACTCCAGCAGGTCGGTCATGATGGCGACCATGTGCGGGGCGCTTATTGTCTGTCCCTCACCAATCGGTAACGGTCTATCCACGTAGGCGTACTCACGACGAGGTTCGGGGACGAACTCGTGACGTGGCACTGTCCGCATGGCCCTGGCTGTTTGCTCGCTCAGACTCTCCCTCGTCGTGAGGGCCTCGACCATCTCCCGTCGCTCCCCCTCGAAATCCATCTTACCAGGCCGACCACGCGGAGGTCGATTCGTCTCTGACGTACAGCCGCTTGATGTCTTTTGCCACGGCCGAATCACCGGCGTGGTCGAGTTTGTCGTGCTCGTGTGCGGTTGCGTCCCTTCGGATGTAGATTCCCTCGACAGTGAACTCTTCACCGCCCAGTTCCTCGCGCTGGCCGACAGCGAACTCGTAATCACCCGGAAGCTGGAGCGTGAAGCTGCGCGTCTCGTCGTGTGCCCCGGATTTTGGGTGGGCTGTGATGTTCACTGAGACATTGCCAACAACACGTCCCCAGACAGTCCGCACGTCTTCGGGGGTTGCCTCTTCGGCCCGTCCGGCGTCGAGTTCCAGACTAGTGATGCGGACGGTGAGAATCGCCTCGTCAGTTTCGAGCAGGAACTCCTCGCCAACGGCGAGCGTCTCTTCGAGGGGAATCTCGACCGAATCAGTGAACGATTCACCCTCCTGTGAGACGACGACTTTCCGCTCGACTGTTCGCGTTTCAGGGAGCTCTTCTTTGTGAACGTGCCCACACTCGATACAGCGGACTGTCGCGTGTCCACCTTCGCTGAGCACCTCGTGAACCGTCTCGGCCGCTGGTGAACACGCCGGGCACGAAAGCGGAACCCGTGCTGTTGTCTCTTCCATGAGCCACCATAGACGGGATGGATACAAAAGGCGTGGGTATACCGGTCCACCCGAGATAATTCTCGTTCGTCAGTCTTAACTCTGCGAGGCCGGATATAAGAGCAATGGCCGAAAGCGCCACGGGCGAGGCAGCAACGGAGACTGAGGAGTCAGAAGGGACTCCGCTGGAGGTGTACGAGTGGGGCGGCGGTATCGTCGCTGGACTCGGCTTTTTCATGACGCCGATTTTGACCGGATTGCCAGCGCTTTACTGTGCGCTGAAAGTCCAGGAAGAGAAACCGCTCGCATCTGCTGGAATCCTCGCTGTCGTGCTGGCGACGATACTGTTCTGGGCTGGGTTCGTCTTCGGAGAGCAGGTGCTGGAGGTGGTCACCACTGATCTGAGCACGTCCGCGGGCGCACTCCTCATCTTTGCTGTTGCCGTGTTCATCATTCCCATCGTGGCGTTTGTCGGCCTCCTCATTTTGCGGCGATAGGAAAAGCGCGAAAGATGCTTTCAAGTCCTGGCGGCCGGTAGCAGGAGTATGAACGAAGGAGACAGGGTGCGCGTCGAACGAGCAGGACAGACCTACGAGGGTGTGCTCTTGCCCTCCTCGACGCCGTCACAGCTCGTCGTCAAACTCGAAAGTGGATACAACGTGGGTGTCGACCGGGCCGAGAGCGCAGCCGAAGTGCTCGAAGAGAACGTCTACGATGTCGAAGACGCACAGGACGAATCGGACCGCTCCACCGTCGAATTCGACGAGGAGTTACCGACAGTCTCGTTGATCTCTACCGGCGGAACCATCGCCTCCACAGTCGACTACCGGACAGGAGCGGTGACCGCACAGTTCGACGCCGAGGACGTTCTTCGTGCGGTCCCCGACCTCGCAGGGATGGCGAACTACCGGGGGCGCGTCGTCGCGAACATCCTCTCTGAGAATATGCGCCCGGCAGTCTGGCAAGAGCTTGCTCACGCAGTCTACGAGGAGATCGAGGCAGGTGCAGACGGTATCGTCGTGATGCACGGCACCGACACGATGCAGTTCACGGCGAGCGCGCTCGCGTTCATGCTCGACACACCGGTCCCGGTTGTGTTCACCGGGAGCCAGCGCTCGGCGGACCGTCCCTCCTCGGACAACGTGATGAACGCCGTCTGTTCGGTCGAGGCAGCGCTGGCAGACTGCGCTGAGGTGCTCGTCTGTATGCACGCAAACGAGTCCGACGAGCGCTGTGCGCTCCACCGTGGAACGCGCGTCCGTAAGAACCACACCTCCCGCCGGGACGCCTTCGAGACAGTTGGTAACCGACCACTCGGAACCGTCGACTACAGCACCGGAGAGGTCACTTTCCGGAGAGCATACCGCGAGCGCGGTGAGGTCTCTCTCGACATCGAGCCCGAACTCGAAACGGACGTCTCGCTGTTGAAGTACACGCCGGGAATGGACCGGCGGTTGCTCGACGTTGCGGGTGAGAGCGAGGGTCTCGTCCTCGAGGGGACTGGTCTCGGGCACGTCCACACGGACTGGATAGACGATATCGCCGAGCTGGTCGACTCCGGTACACACGTCGTCATGACCAGCCAGTGCCTCGACGGCCGCGTCTGTGACCGTGTCTACGACACTGGTCGTGACCTCCTCGATGCGGGCGTCGTCGAGGGTGAGAACATACTTCCGGGAACGGCGAAGGTGAAACTGATGTGGGCGCTCGCGAACGCCGAAGATGTTGCCACGACGATGCGCGAACCGCTCGCCGGTGAAATCACGACGCGTTCGGTCCCGTGGGAGTGAGCGATGTCCTCGACACACGACGCCTTCGACATCAGGCCAGCGACGCACGACGACTACGACGATGTCGTCGAAATCGCCTCCCAGACGTGGGATGGTGATGACTACCTCCAGTACGTCTATCACGACTGGCTCGACGGCGACAACAAGTGTACGCTGGTCGCGGACATCGATGGTAGGGTCGCCGGAATCGCCCAACTCGTGATGCTCTCGCCGTACGAGGCGTGGGGCCAGGGACTGCGTGTCGCACCAGCACACCGCGGCAAGGGTATCAGTGAAGCAATCACCTACGACCTGTTCGACTGGGCGCGCGAGGAGGGTGCAGTCGTCTCGCGAGCGATGGTCTTCTCGTGGAATCAGGCTGGACTCGGCCAGTCCCGTTCGACCGGATACGACCCCGTTGCACAGTTTCGCTGGTTCCACCCCGAACCCGCTCGTGCTCCCGTGTCCGACCGGGTTCGCCACGACCCGGACGCTGCCTGGGTGTACTGGACTGCCAGTGATGCCAGAGACACGCTCGGCGGACTCGCACTGTCGATGGACGAGTCGTGGGCGCTGCAAGAGCTTACGCGCGAGTTGCTCCACCGGGCTGGCGAGGACACTGCCGTGTTCACTGTGACCGACGACGACGGAACACACGGCTTCTCCTATCGCTCCCGGACGTTCGAGCGCGAGGAAGACGGTGAGACCGAGACGTGGGCCGAGTACGGAGTCGCCGCCTGGGACGATGTCGAAACCGCCAGAACGCTCATCGAGGCCCTCGCTGCCGACGCAGCCGATATCGGTGCCGACAGAACCCGCATACTTGTCCCGGAAACCGCCAGACACGTCTCCGATGGAGCGTTCATACGGGCGAACATCGGTGACGAATCCGATTTCGTTGTTGCTGCCGACCTCACTGCCGACTACCGAACGTGAACAGCCGTCCTAGAATGCTAATACTGTGACTTAATATTACACACTAGTATCAGGAATAGCCTAATATAATTCTCGGTGCCCAGAGTGGGTAAGATGACGCATGGAGCACACGCGGGTGGTTCGGCCGGGCTGGGCGACCCGGAATCCGCCCGGTCGAACTGCGGCGTCGGGGTCGTAATGGACCTGGACGGCGAGGCACAGCATCGGACCGTACAGCAGGGACTAGAGCTACTTGAGAACCTGGTTCACCGGGGTGCAACGGGAGCCGAACGAAACACTGGCGACGGCGCAGGAATCATGGTGCAGATTCCGGACGCGTTCTTCAGAGACGAACTCGATATCGAACTCCCCCCACCAGGAGCATACGGCGTGGGGACGATTTTCTTTCCACAGGCAGAAGCGCCTCGAACCGCCCTCAAGGGTATCGTCGAGGAGACACTGGCCGGCGAAGGGCTGGATGTCCTCGCGTGGCGGTCAGTACCGACGGACAACACCAGCCTCGGCAAGACCGCACTCGAATCAGAGCCACACATCGAGCAGGTGTTCGTGGCTCCGAACGAACAGGGCGAGACAGACGTCGTCTCGGATGAGCAGTTCGAGCGCATGCTGTACGTCGCCCGTCGAGTTCTCGAAACGCGAGTCCAGGCCGAGGAACCACCGGGACACGAACAGTTCTACGTCGTTTCACTCGACAGGAAGACACTCGCGTACAAGGGGCTACTCAGAGCCGACCAGTTGCGGACGTATTTCCCAGACCTCTGTGACGAGCGGGTCCGTTCGGTACTGGCGATGGTTCACGCACGCTTTTCGACGAACACGCTCGGTGCCTGGCACCTCGCCCATCCGTTCCGGACGCTGATTCACAACGGCGAGTTCAACACCATCCGTGGGAACGTCAACTGGATGCGCGCGAGAGAGACCGACCTCGAACACGAGCGCTTCGGTGACGACATCGAGAAGCTCAAGCCGATAATCAACGACCCCGCCCAATCCGATACGGCCAGCGTCGACAACACCGTTGAGCTGTTGCTCAAGAGTGGTCGGTCGCTTCCACACGTCCTGCGGATGCTCGTTCCGGAAGCGTGGCGTGATGACCGCAATGGTATCGACGACGAGCGCGAAGCGTTCTACAACTATCACGCCTCACTGCTCGAACCCTGGGACGGGCCAGCTCTGGTGGCGGCGACCGACGGCGAACGCGTGGGTGCGGTGCTCGACCGCAACGGCCTCCGACCCTGCCGATACGACCGTCTCGCCGACAACACGCTGATTCTCTCTTCGGAGGTAGGCGCGCTGACCGTCGACGAGAGCGAGGTCGTCGAGCGCGGCCGACTCCAGCCCGGACAGTGTTTCCTCGCTGACCCCGAAGAGGGTAGAATCGTCCCCGACGACGATATATTCGAGGACCTCTCCGACGAACGCTACCAGTCGTGGGTCGAAGCCGAACAGGTCTCGCTGTCGGACATCTCTGGGGACGAATCTCACGCCGAAGAGGTGACAGACGCACCAGCGAAGGACACTATCGGGAAACAGCTACGCGCCAGACAGGTGATGCACGGCTACACACACGACGAACTCGACCATCTGCTGGAGCCGATGGCGAGAGACGGCAAAGACCCAGTCGGGTCGATGGGAGACGACACGCCGCTGTCGGTGCTCTCTGAGTACAACCGACCGCTGTTTTCGTACTTCAGACAGCTCTTCGCACAGGTGTCGAATCCGCCCCTCGATTACATCCGTGAGGAGCTGGTGACGAGCCTCGAAACCCGTCTGGGCAAACAACGGAACCTCCTGACTGAGACGCCCGACCACGCCCGACAGGTCGTCCTCGACTCGCCGATTCTCACCGACGACGAACTGGCCCGTCTCGGGCGTCTCGACGTCAACGGACTGCGTATGGCCGAGGTGGACATCACCTACGACCCGACTCAAACGGACCTGGCGTCTGCCGTCGAGCGAGTACGAGCGGAGGCATCAGTGGCTGCGGACGAACACGAGATTATCCTGCTCACCGACAGAAACGCGGGTCCCGACCGGGTCGCGGTGTCGTCGCTGCTGGCGGTCGCTGGCGTCCACCATCATCTGGTCAGGAGCGGGCAGCGAAATCACGTCGGACTCGTACTCGAATCCGGCGACCCCCGGACAGTCCACCACGTTGCGACGCTGGTCGGCTACGGTGCGGGTGCAGTCAACCCGTATCTCGCCTACGAGAGCATCAGAGATTTCGTCGCCGGTTCGGACGGCGCAGACCCACAGGCAGCAGTCGAAGCATACGTCCAAGCGCTCGAAGACGGGCTGTTGAAGACGATGGCGAAGATGGGCATCTCGACCGTCGAGAGCTACCGCGGGGCACAGATATTCGAGGCCGTCGGTCTCGCCAGCGACTTCGTCGAGGAGTACTTCGAGGGGACGGTCAACCGGACAGAGGGTATCGACATCGATCTCGTCGAGAGCGACCTGCTCGACCGGCACGCACTCGCGTGGGAAGCAGAGCCACAACTGGAGCGCGTCGGCGAGTTCGAGCACCGTTCGACCGGCATCCACCACCAATGGAACCCGAAGACAGTCGGGACGCTCCAGCAGGCGGTTCGCAACGGCGACTACGACATCTACCGCGAGTTCGCGGCGAAGATCAACGAACAGAACGAACAGCTGGCGACGTTCGCCGGGTTACTGTCAGTAGAGACTGACGAGCGAGAGTCGATTCCCCTCTCTGAAGTCGAGCCCGTCGAGGACATCGTCACGCGCTTCGAGACCGCAGCGATGTCGCTCGGCTCGCTCTCGCCCGAGATGCACGAGACGAACGCCATCGCGATGAACCGGCTGGGAGGCAAGGCAAACACGGGTGAAGGCGGCGAGCCAGTCGAGCGCTACGGGACTGAGAAGAATTCCCATACCAAACAGGTCGCATCCGGTCGATTCGGTGTGACGTCGACGTATCTCGCCTCGGCCGACGAACTCCAGATCAAGATGGCGCAGGGGTCGAAACCCGGCGAGGGCGGCCAGCTCCCTGGTCGAAAGGTGAACGAGATGATCGCGTCAGTAAGATACTCGACGCCCGGCGTCGGTCTCATCTCCCCGCCGCCACAGCACGACATCTACTCCATCGAGGACCTCAAGCAGTTGATTCACGACCTCAGGACATCGAATCCGGAGGCCGACATCAGCGTCAAACTCGTCGCCGAAGCAGGTATCGGCATCATCGCGGCGGGTGTGGCGAAGGCCAACGCCGATGTCGTTCACGTCTCTGGCCACTCCGGCGGGACGGGTGCCTCACCAAAGACGAGCATCAAAAACGCGGGCGTGCCGTGGGAGCTTGGACTTGCAGAAGCGCACCAACTGTTGTGTGAGACTGGACTGCGTGACGACGTCAGACTGACGACCGATGGCGGATTGAAGACGGGTCGTGACGTGGCTATCGCGGCGCTGCTAGGGGCTGAAGGGTACGTCTTCGGCACCGCATCGCTGGTCACGGCTGGCTGTGTGATGGCGCGCCAGTGTCACGAGAACACCTGTCCGGTCGGCATCGCAACCCAGGACGAGAACCTGCGTGAGCGCTTCCCCGGTGACCCGGACCACGTCGTCAACTATATGTGCTTCATCGCCGAGGAACTCCGCGAGATAATGGCCGAACTCGGCTTCCGGACGGTCGATGAGATGCTCGGCCGCGTCGACGTGCTCGGCCAGCGTGAGGACATCTCGAACGAGAAAGCGAGACGGGTTGACCTCTCCGCGGTTCTCCACGAGCCAGTTCACTACGAACCGGCCCCGGACCGCGAAGAGCGCACGCGCGACGACCCGCGGGTGGACTCACTCGACAGCGACCTGCTGGCACAGCTGGGTGAGGCAATCGAGACGGGCGAGGCACAGACGCTCGAAGCAGAGATTTCCAACGAGGACAGAGCGGTGGGTGCGTTGCTCTCGAACAGAATCTCACAGCATCACGGCATCGACGGGCTCCCGGAGGACACGCTTTCGGTGGGTCTGCGCGGAACGGCAGGACAGAGCTTCGGTGCGTTCGTCCAGCACGGCGTGACCCTCGAACTGGTCGGCAGCGCAAACGACTACCTCGGAAAAGGACTCTCTGGTGGCAAACTCGTCGTTCGGACGCCCGACCACGCATCGTACGACCCCGAAGAGAGCGTCGTCGTCGGCAACGTCTCGCTCTACGGCGCAACCGCAGGAGAGTGTTACATCAACGGCGCTGTCGGCGAGCGCTTTGCCGTCCGCAACTCCGGCGTCAAAGGAGTCGTCGAGGCGGCGGGTGACCACGCCTGCGAGTATATGACCGGTGGCGCTATCGTCGTTCTCGGCAACACTGGCAAGAACTTCGCCGCCGGGATGTCCGGTGGGGTTGCCTACGTCTACGACCCCGACGACACGCTCGAATCCCGGGCGAACACAGAGATGGTCGACCTTTCGACCGACCTCAACGCGAGAGACCGCACACTACTCACGCGGCTGGTCGAGAACCATCTCGAGTACACCGACTCCGAGCGCGCCGAGACGCTGTTGGAGAACTGGGCGGTCGAACGCGAACAGTTCACCCGCGTCATGCCGACAGCGTACGCCGAGATAATCGAAGAGCGCGAACAGGACGACGTCAGAACCGAACTGCCAGCCCCAGCAACGAAAACGAGAGATGGCACACCGGGCGTGGTACGGAGCGGTGCAGACTGACGGGCAACAATCCCCGGATGCTTGAGCGCCAGTCCAGTGACGGTATCCAGCCGTCATACTGGTATAGGGATTCGCGTACGTCATCATAGATTTCTCGCTGTACGTCGCAGCGAGAATCTCTGTACAGGAACGCTAATCCCTATAACTGACCGCCCGACGACAGCCTTATTTTGGTCTGAAGCCTTTTCGAGATGATGGAATCTCGTACCACTGCGAACAGTCATTCCGGGCGGCGGAGATTTCTCCAGTTACTGGGCCTTGCGGGTACCGGGGTGCTTGCTGGCTGTCTCGGTGACTCCGAGGATGATGACTCCGTGGCTGACGAACCCACGGACGACGAGTCTGCCGATGAACCCACGGACGACGAGTCCACCGACGAACCCACAGATAGTCCCGAACTTCGAGATGCGCTCAACTGGGAGACCTCCTACATCATGGAACTCGCTGTACCGCTGGGTTCTGGAACGACCTTCGTCTACGAAGGGGATACGTACACGCAGTGGACGATAGATGGAGTCGAGATGGAAGCCTACCGGATTGGTACGGACGCGTACATCGTGGTCGATGGGGAGTGTCTACGACCAGATGTTGTCTCGGACGACGAGATATTCGAGCCTGACAGGCTGCGTGCGGAGTTCGGCGAAGTCGTGCCGGACGAGAGGAGTACGATAGACGGCCAGGAGGCGTACGTCTTCAGTGTCGACGACGGATTCCTGTACGTGAGTGTCGAATCCGGCTATCCACTCCGATTCGAGGACGAGGACGACAGTGCAGTCATCAACTTCCACTCGTGGGGGGAGACAGAACCGATCTCGCCACCGGACATGGACTGTCCAGAAGGGTAGGGTAGCTCTCGACAGTTTTCGCGTCGAGTCGTGTGTGGCTATCGTTCTGCAGAGACGACTGCTTCAGTCCACGGTCCTTCCGGTGGCCTGGGCGTCTCCTTTCTGACGTCGAGTGGCAAAACGGCACGAGCCCAGGCCACTCCCTCGGCGACGTTCTGTTCGTCACCGTTGAAATGCTCGGTCCCGACGAGCGGGTTGACACTCGATGCTTCTTCGTGGGCGTAGACGTCGGTTCGGCAGTCGTCACCGGGAAACAGCATGAGATGAAGCTGTCTGAACGCGAACCACGACTCCCGGTAGACCCACGAGCCGTACTCCTGTGAGCCGTCCATCACTTTGAGGCGGGCAAACGGGTTCCGGACGAATCCACGGTCCCAGAGCACCTCTTCGGCGAGCGCTGGTGGCATATCCAGCGTTCCGGCGTACTCGGCAGCGGTAATCGGGCGCGGGCCGATTCGGCCGTCAACGAGACCACCAGCCGTGGAGACACGACGACGAATCGTCTCCCACCATCGACCTTCGGGACCGACGTTGCAGCGCGTCGGGACGCCATAGGTCAACAGGAGTCCCAGTCCGGCACCGAACCCGACAACGGGGTCGGGAAGTCGCTCACTCATCTGTCTGATACCGTACGTGATGCGGATATATACACCCTCCGAGGCGAAACCAAGAAACTTACCACGGAGAACGACGAGAGGGGTAGTATGAGCCTGTTCGCATACGAGGATAAACTGGAGATACTGGGTATCCTGACTGGCGCGTTCGTCGTGCTGGTCGCGCTCGGAACGATGCTCGAACCACCGTGGACGACGAACTCATCGACCGGTGCGGCGATGGTCCAGACACTGGGCATCCTGCTGACACTCGGTGTGGGTCTCTTCCTGATTCAGTTCTCCTACAGCGGCGACCTGCTGCCTGGCCGTGGCGAGAGCGAGTAGCGTCTCCGAACACCTTTATCGGTCTCGAACCTATCACCGCACATGACAGACAGCGATGGCACTGTCGCGGTTCGCGTCGAGGGCGCACGCAAGCGAGACGCTGGCCGTGGTCGAGCGCGCCTCTCGGACACCGTCCAGAGCGAACTCGGCGTCCTCAGCGGCGACCCGATCATCATCGAGGGCGACCGGTTGACGGTGGCGAAGGTGTGGCCGAGCGACGAGGGTGGTCGGTTTGTCCGCATCGACGCTGACACACGCGCCAGCGCCAACGTCAACATCGGCGACACCGTACGGGTACGACGGGGAACAGTCGAGAACGCAGCGAAGATAACTCTTCAGCCCGCTGATGAGCACGCGAACGACACCGCCTCCGAACAGGCGCTCCGACAGAAACTCCTTGACGACCTCGTCCGCAGAGGGAAACGTCTCCGCGTCGAGGGATACGGCCCCTACGTCGTCACAGAGACGATACCGTCTGGGTCGGTCAGAGTCACCGGGTCAACACGCGTCGTCCTCCGACCCGAAGTCGTCACCATCGAAGAAAGCGCCGAACCGACGGCCGACCAGACGGAAGACGACGCGGAGTCGGCCCCGGACACCGGAACGACCTACGAGGACATCGGGGGTCTCGACGAGGAACTCGACCTCGTCCGCGAGATGATCGAGTTGCCTCTCTCCGAACCGGAGCTGTTCACCCGTCTCGGCATCGACCCGCCCAAAGGGGTGTTGCTGTACGGTCCTCCGGGGACGGGCAAGACGCTCATCGCCCGTGCCGTTGCCAGCGAGGTCGACGCCTACTTCGACACCATCTCCGGGCCAGAAATTGTCTCGAAGTACAAAGGTGAGTCCGAAGAGCGCCTGCGCGAGGCGTTCGACGAAGCCAGCGAGAACGCCCCGGCGATTCTGTTCATCGACGAAATCGACTCCATCGCAGGCGCACGAGACGAGGACGCCGACATGGAAAATCGCGTGGTTGCACAGCTGTTGACACTTCTCGACGGGCTGGAGTCACGAGAACAGGTCGTCGTCATCGGGGCAACCAACCGCGCAGACGACCTCGACCCGGCAATTCGGCGAGGGGGTCGCTTCGACCGTGAGATCGAAATCGGGGTCCCCGACGAGGAGGGCCGACGCGAAATCTTCGAGGTTCACACCCGCGGGATGCCACTGGCCGACGACGTCGACCTCAAGACGATTGCCGGCCGAACTCACGGGTTCGTGGGGGCGGACATCGGCTCGCTCGCACGCGAGGCCGGGATGGCCGCGCTCAGACGTGCCGGACACGACACCGCCGAACTCGACGTCACCTACGAGGACTTCGAGGAGGCGATGACAGGCGTCGAACCGTCGGGAATGCGTGAGTACGTCGCCGAGCAACCCGAACGGACGTTCGACGACGTTGGCGGGCTCGACGAGACGAAAAACCGGCTGAAAGAAGCCGTCGAGTGGCCGCTCGTCTACGCGCCGCTGTTCGAGGAGGCGGCAACCGATCCACCGAGCGGTGTGTTGCTGTATGGTCCTCCGGGGACAGGAAAGACCTTGCTCGCCGAGGGAATCGCAGGCGAAAGCGGCGTCAACTTCGTCCGCGTGAACGGGCCGGAGATACTCGACAGGTACGTCGGCGAGTCCGAGCAAGCGATTCGAGACCTCTTCGAACGGGCGCGACAGGCCGCTCCGGCCATCGTCTTTCTTGACGAGATTGACGCCATCGCCAGCAATCGCGGCGAGGGTCACGAGGTCACCGAGCGAGTCGTCTCACAGTTGCTCACCGAAATGGACCGGACAGCGTCGCACCCGAAACTCATCGTGCTCGCGGCGACCAACCGTCGGGACGCCATCGACCCGGCGTTGCTCCGACCGGGCAGGCTCGAACAGCACATCGAAGTGCCAAACCCGGACAAGAACGCCCGGGTGGAGATTCTGGCGGTCCACACCAGCGGTGCACCTCTCGATGACGATGTCGACCTCGAAGCGATTGCGTCGAAAACGGAGGGGTACTCGGGGGCCGAACTCGAAGCACTCGTTCGTGAGGCGTCGATGCGAGCGATACGTGCGGTTGCGAACGAGGTTCCACCAGATGAACTCGACGACCGAGAAGAACGGGTGACGATTTCAGTAGAGGATTTCGACGCAGCGAAAGAGACGCTGGAAGCACGCAGGTGAGACGAGCCACCAACTCGCTAGTCGGCTCGTCTGACGAGCTTCGAGAAGAATGGCTTGAGGAACGGCCCAAACAACAAGAGGAAGATGACAATCACCAGCCCGAGCGAAAGCGGCTGTTCGACCGGGTCGATGAAGATGAACCACGACCCGTCAGATAGCTGGAGCGACCGGTCGAGGTTCTGTTCGGCGATTGAACCGAGCACGACACCCAGCACAAACGCGATGATCGAGTAGTCGTACTTTTTCATGTAGTAACCAATCACACCGAGCAGCAAAACGGTGAAGACGTCCAGCCACGCTTGCGGGCCGCCGCGAATGGCGTACGCGCCGATAACTGCAAAGACGATGATGATCGGGATGATGTAGATTGCGTTGACTTTCGTGATGAAACTCATCTGGGTGATGAACACCAGTCCAACCGTCAGAATCAGGATGTTCCCGATAAAGAGCGCGAGATACAGGCTGTAGGTTGTCGCAAGTTCGTCACTGAACAGGAGCGGACCAGGGTTGAGACCGTGCATGATGAGTCCACCAAGCAACACCGCAGTCGCTGCACTCCCCGGGATACCGAACGAGAGTGTCGGAACGAGTGACCCACCAATCGTACCGTTATTAGACGACTCTGCGGCGATCAGTCCCCGTTCGCTTCCTTTGCCAAACTCGTCCGGGTTTTTCGAGGAACGAAGCGATTCGCCGTACGCGACGAACGTTGAGACGGTCGAGCCAGCACCCGGAATCGCACCGATACCCAGCCCGATGAACGCAGATTTGACGAGATTCACGGGGTATTTGAATACTGTCTTGACACCCGAGAGAATGCTTCCGCTCATAACCGTTCCCGTTCGAGAGATACCGCCTTTCTCGCTGGCGAGGTTGAACATCTCCGCGATTGCGAACAGGCCGATGAGTACGGCCACAAAGTCGATTCCTCGCGTCAACATAAAACCGAAGTAGTCGGTGTAGGCGTACCGTGGCTGCACTGCCATCGGCGTCGTCCCAACTGTCGTAATCATCAGCCCGAACATTCCAGCGGTCAACCCTTTCAGAATCGAGCCTTGTGCGATAACCGTAATCATCGCCAGTCCGAGGAATGCGATCAGGAAGTACTCGGGTGAACCGAACGCGAGCACGATGTCGACGAGCACCGGCATCAGGAGGATAATGACAACAATCGTCATGAATCCCGCTGTGGCTGAG
>PUMG01000097.1 GCA_003551265.1 Halovenus sp. | reverse complement strand
GGTTCCGGTGTATCGTCAGCAGACATATGTTGCTTCTACAAGGACGAAAGCGGTTCCCTGATTTAAACCCTTGGCTCGCGACTCCCGTCGTCACTCGAACTCCGACAGCGTTCGCTGGCCAACATCACGCTCATACTCGTGCTCGTGCTCATGATTGTGCTCACACTCGCGCTCGTCACACTCATTCTGGCGGTGGGTGTCGTTTCGTGAGTCGCTTTTGTCGGAGGTTGTCTTCTGTCCCTCGTTCGCCCACACCTGAAGCTGTGACTGGGTTTCCGAGCCGAACGAGAGGTTCGCAACCCTGACGCCCAGCTTTCGAATCTGTTGTCCCTCGAACTCCTCGAACAGGGAGAGCGCCAGCCGTTCGACGAGCGCTTCGTCGCCAGCAGGCCCCGGGAGGGTTCGTTCCCGGGTGGTCACATCGAACGGCGGTGTCACAGCCTTGATGCCGATGGTCTGATACAGCACGCCCCGACGTGCTGCCCGCTGAGCAACCGCTGAAGCGAGCGTTCGCACCCGCTGTCGCTGTTTTTCGCGGTCTGCTGTCGGCTCCGTGAACGCAGACTCGCGCGAGAAACTCTTCGGTTGCCCCCGAGGCTCGACGCTCCGGCTATCTTCTCCTCGCGCAAACCGATACATTCGTCGTCCCCGCTGGCCGAACGACCGTTCCAGAACCGCCGGGTCCGCAGCCGCGAGGTCACCCGCCGTTTCGATACCCTGCTCACGTAACGCATCGGCAGTCACTGGCCCGACGCCGTGGACGGCCTCGACGTCGAGCGGCGCGAGAAAATCCGACACGGATTCGGGAGGAACCACGACCAGCCCATCCGGTTTGTCGTGGTCGCTGGCAACTTTCGCTGCGCTCATCGTCGGGGCGACACCGACGCTGACGACAATCCCGACACGCTCTTGGATCTCTGCTTTCAGGCTGCTGGCGAACTCCTCGACCTCGTCCCAGGAGGTCTGTTCGGTGACGTCGAGGTAGGCCTCGTCGACACTCACCTCGCGGACGGTGTCGGCCCACTCGTGCAGAACTGCCTTGACGTCGGCTGCGACAGATTCGTAGAACTCCATGTCGACCGGGCGGTAGAACCCCGCGGCAGCGACATCGAGGTCGTCACGGCTGGCGGCGTCGATTTTTCGAGGGAGCTGTTCGAGCGCCTCGGAGATCGCCTGCGCACTCTCGACGCCGTACGCGCGGGCTTCGTAGCTGGCTGTCGCAACAGCACCGCTGTCGGTGCCCGGTTCGTATCCCATGCCCACGACGAGGGGTTCACCACGGAGTGCGGGCTCACGCAGGCGCTCACAGGCGGCGTAGAAACAGTCGGCATCGACGTGGCATACAATCTGGTCAATCTTGGCGGTGCCGGGGAGCCGCGACGGCCTGCCCATACCACGTGTTTGCTCTGCATCCCTATATCCATGTTCTCTGTGTCCTGTTCCTGTGAGTCGATGGATTATCGGACCTGTTCCGAGATTCTCGCCACGATATGCGGCGAGAAACGTCTGCTGACGTACGATAATCCCTCTATCTGAGGTAGACCGCTTTTATCGCTGCACCGAGTACTCTCTTCTATGCGTGAACTCGTCTTCGAGTTGAATTACTATCCAGGGTGGAACCCTGTTGCCGATACGCTGGCGGAACACGAAGAGACCAGCATTCGGTCGCTATCGTGTCATGTGACGACAGATACTCTCTGGCGCGTCGATCATATCCAGGGCCCACCCGAGACACTCACGGAGGTTGAAGCAGCGTACAGAATGGCGGATTACTTTCCGGACTGCCTCGTCACCGAAGAGTGTGAAGCGGACTCCGAAACGCAGGTCCTCGACCGTACTGATGAATCACTCGTGATTTATTGCGTGTGGAATCGGTCGGAGATCTGTTCTTCTGTCCCACATCTCGCGCTTGCACATCTCGGTGAGGGGTTGCTCTTCGAAACCCGACAGGAGGGCCGCCAGCACATCTGACGGATTGTTCCCGCGGGGAACGAATACATCGGGGAGTTCACCGACGCACTCACAGCCGAAATCGAAGAGATTGGCGGACTGGAACTGCTTCGACTCACAGAACACAGGCCCGAGACGGGACACGAAACCAGTCACGAGAGCGACGAACTCCCCCCGGAGCAGCGACGTGCACTCCACGCTGCGGTGCAACACGGGTACTACGAGACGCCACGTCGTATCGAACTCACAGAACTCGCGGCTGAACTGGGTATCCCACAGTCGACGCTCTCGTATCGGATTCAACGGGCGGAGAGTCGTCTGGCGACCCAGTTCGTCGAAGCGGACGTCTCTCTCGACTCGTTGATCACCAGTTCGTGACCGTTACCTTCACCAGAGTTGGTGCTCACCAAACAACTGGTATCTCCTCTCTCGTTCTACGATGAGACGATGAGTACATCTGGCGGCCGTGACGAATCGTCTGCTCACGAACTCGAAGAGCGTGCGTTTCGAGTCCCGGATATGGACTGCCCATCGTGCGCACAGAAAGTCGAGAACGCCCTTACCGGGGTTGATGCAGTCACACGGGTCGAAACACAGCCGACGACGGGACAGGTCACCGTCACGCATACTTCGGCAGTGGATTCAGACGCTCTCGTCGCCACCATCGCCACCGCCGGGTACAACGCGACCCCTGTCGAGGAGGGACTGCGCTTTGAGAGCCCACAGGAGATCTGGCGAACTCCCCGTGGAATCGCGACGTTCGCTGGCGGAGTGTTACTGACTGCGGGGATGATTCTTCACTTCGGTATTCCGGGCAGTGACCCGCTTGTATTCGACCTCGCTGGCAGGGCGTTCCACGTCTCTCACGTGCTGTTCCTCCTGAGTGCCGCACTCGCAGGAGCACCGATTCTCCGAAATGGCTACTACTCCGCGCGAAACTGGAGCCTCGACATCGACTTTCTGATGAGCGCTGGTATCATCGGCTCTGTCGGGACCCATCACCCGTTCGAAGGCGCGATGCTCGCGGTGTTGTTCAGCATCGCCCAGCTCCTCGAACGGTATTCGATGGACCGGGCACGCGGCTCGCTACGCGAACTCATGGAACTCTCGCCGGAGGTGGCAACAGTTCGCCGGAACGGTGACGAAAAAACCGTTCCTGTGAAGGCTGTCGAAGTAGGCGAGACTGTCGTCGTCCGTCCAGGGGAGAAAATCCCTGTCGATGGCGTCGTGACCGAGGGGACGAGTGCGGTGAATCAGGCCCCGATTACCGGAGAAAGTGCTCCAGTCAACAAATCCGAAGGTGAGGAGGTGTACGCAGGCACAATCAATGAAGAGGGGTATCTGGAAGTAACGGTGAGCCGCACGTCATCGGAGTCGACGATTGCTCGTATCATTCAACTCGTCGAAGATGCCCAGCGCGAGAAAACGGTGCGCGAACAGTTCGTTGACCGACTCGCCAGCGTCTATACGCCGCTCGTGGTCTCGATTG
>PUMG01000269.1 GCA_003551265.1 Halovenus sp. | reverse complement strand
TACCACAGGTCCAACCGGCCCTGTTTCTCGTAGTCGGGCCAATTCGGGTCGCCAGCGATTTCCAGCCGGAGACGCCCGGTGTGGTCGTATCGGTCTTTCAATTCACTCCCGACCAGTATCTCAAGCCGGGAGCGGTCGCCCCATTCGACGGTGTATGCGTCGTTGCGAATGACGCCTTTGAGTTGTCGCCCATCGTCTTCGTTGCCACGGAATCCCGGCGGTTCGGGATGTTCCGTAACCGACGTGTTCGACTCGTCGTGATAGGCCTTCTTGTTCTGGAAGAACCCGCGCCACGCTTCGGAGTTTTTGCGTATCACCTGCTGGGCGGTGGACGCCCCGAGAACGCCTTTGTATGTGCCTTCGAGAGCGCCGGTATCGGCGTCGAACACGTCGCCCTCGAAGCCGTCTTCGTCGTTGTAGCGCATGAGGCGCTGGTAGTTAACTTCGTTCCAGAGAGCTGCGGAAGCGTCCAACAGGTCCCGTAGCAGTTGCTCATCCTCATCGGAGAGCGGTCGCACGGCGAACGTGTTGGTACGCTTCATCAGCCACTCGAAGATACAATGGCTTCGGTCTTGAACGTCAGCCATCCACGGTGAAAGTGAAACTCATCGCCTGTCTCGTGTGAGACTCAAGACCAGCAGTAATGCGGCGGTTTCTCACCAGAGCTGACGTGATTCACGCCCGCCCTGCTCAGTCCTCGGTTCCGACAGAGCGTCAGAACACTCGTCCTTCGCGGGAACGGCGGGACTCTCTCGCTGTTACAGGTAGTCTTGAGTTCTCCGCACTCACAGCATCCAACGACACGATCGATGATTTCCGCGAGGGCCACGATCGAGCGTACGACCGCGGAGCCGATCTTCACCTCGTCACAGATGAAACCGCGCGGCGAATGAAGCAACTGTATCGTGACAACCGGGCTGCAGCATACTATCGCGATACGGTCGCTTCGGCTCAAGAGGCAGATGCGATGTTCGACCTCGCGGTAGTTGTCCACAATTACGTTAAAAACTTTGCACAACACTCTCACGAGTGTCGCTGTCAGCACTAGAATCGTCGGGTTCACATCTATTGAGAAAGACACCATCAGCACCGACCTCGACGCTCCGAAATTCTATGGATGGTGGGCTATCTGGTGAGCGCAATGGAAATAGACTCTTCCGTCAGTACCCTGGGTCTGGCGCGTACTCGTCGGTCGGGTCGGCGTCGTACTCCGAGGGGTGGGGAACCAGTCCTTTCTCGGCAGCCTCGTAGTACGCCCCGCCCCAGTAGGCGGCGATGAAGTACAGATAGAACGTGAAGAACACAGGGAAGAAGATGAACGGGCCGACGATCGTCAGAAACAGCAGAATACCGATGAAGATACCGACGAAAAATAGCAAGAACGAGATGATGAAATAGACGAGATACGCCACCAGGTAGTGGCCAGTGAAGGCGAACCCGACGACTCGGCCCGGCGAGAGCGCACCAATCAGGCTCCCGGTTGCGGCGTAGAGCACGAAGACCGCAGGCGTGACGTAGCTGATGACCAACGTCGTGACGAAATACATCACACCCGAAATCCCGGCGAATTCGGGCTGCTGTTCCACCGCAAAAAACGTGGACCCGAGAAAGATGAACCCGACAGCGTAGGTGATGATAGTCAGGAGGATGTAGAGCACCAGGTAGCCACCGCCCTTCCAGAGCAGGTCACCGAGATCTGCGAACGCCGGTTGGAGTCGGTCACCGTAGGTCGCGGCCTCTGTCAGCCGGTAGGCGTACCCGAGGAGTATGATTGCCGGGATGATGAGAAATGAGAGGAACGTACAGACCGAACCGAGTCCGAGCGCCCCGAAACCGTTACTGGTCGGAAATCCAAAGCCGTAAGACAGTTTTCCGTCCTCGATTCGCTTTCCTCTGGGACGGTCTCTCCGTCCCGGCTCATCATACTGGTCTCTCGGTTCCCGCTGTCGAGAGTAGTCGTCTCTCGTATCTCTCCGTCGAGACTGGTCGTCCCACCCGCCACCTCTGTCGTCTCTTTCGTCACTCGACCAGCTATCACGGCTCTCACCACTCGACCAGCTATCACGCGGTTCGTCGGAGGACTCGTCCCGGTAGTTCTCGGGGTCGCGCTGCAGATTGTATCCACAGTTCCGACAGTACACATCGTCGATTCTGGACTCGGCACCACAGTCGGGACAGTAGGGCATCGAACGAAGATACACCGGTCGCAAATAATAAAGATGCTGAAATTAGCTAACAGTGGCTGTTTATTACTTCCGGGGCACCTACGGCGGTGTATGAACGCTCGCAATCCCGAAGGGGGATGGTTTCAGGGACTCGGCCCTGGCGACGTGGAGGGGGCCATCGAGGCCATTCAAACGCGCCAGGCGACAGAGCCCCGATGCTGGCCACAGGAAGCGGTCGATTCGGGTGTCGTCGAAGACGAATCTGAGTACTACGACTGGCTCCACGCCGCGACGCTCGCGGCCGCTCGCACGGAAGTCACCGAACGCGAACTCGCTGACGACCAGCAACTCATTCACGCCATCCGGTCGCTGGACGATTGCCAGCGAATCACGAACGAGTTGACCGAACGTGTCGCCGAGTGGGCCGGAACTCACGACCCCGACGCTCGGGTCGATACCGAGTACGTCCGTGAGTTCGCGCAACGAACGCCCGAGAACCCGCTCGAAGCCAGACTCGTCACGTTCGCATCTCGTGTCAGTGCGCTCGACGAGGAGACGGCCGAACTCCGACAGTTTATCGAGCACTCCACCCCGGAGGTCGCACCGAATCTCGCGGCGCTCGCTGGTCCCGAACTCACAGCGCGCCTCATCTCGCTCGCCGGTGGGCTGGAAGCACTGGCCAAAAAGCCGAGCGGAACGCTCCAGGTCCTCGGTGCCGAGCAGTCGCTGTTCGCACATCTGGGCGGAGGGGCACCCTCGCCAAAACACGGTGTCATCTATCTCCACGAGGCAGTTCGCAACACCCCGCCCGACCAGCGCGGGTCTGCAGCCCGGGCACTCGCCGGAAAGCTCACAATCGCCGCTAGAGTCGACCACTACAGCGGGGAGTACCGTCCGGAACTCGAACGTCAACTGGACGAACGAATCGAGCGCATCCGCGCTCGTGGTGATGAATGACACTACCCGACGGCGTCGAACGCCGCGATATCGACGGGGAGACAGGACTGGCGACTCGCGGAGAACCAGTCTACGGCGAGGAGACAGACGGTCCGTGGCGACGATGGGACCCTCACCGCTCGAAGCTCGGGGCCATGCTCGAATCCGGAATGGACACGGGGCTGGTCGGTGGTGAGAAGGTGCTGTATCTCGGCGCAGCAGCGGGAACGACGGTCGGTCACGTCGCAGACTTTGCCGGGGCAACCTACGCCGTCGAGTTTGCACCTCGCCCCATGCGCGATTTGTTATCGGTCGCCGAGGTCCGTCCGAACCTCTTTC
>PUMG01000086.1 GCA_003551265.1 Halovenus sp. | reverse complement strand
CAACACCAGAACCCACGCCAACCCCAACGCCAGAACCCACGCCGACGCCGTCGGTGGATGAGCCAGAGGAGACTGTCGAGTTGACGATACCCGGTCTGGGCGCGCTTCCACTCAACCTCGGCGAATTCGTGGTGCCGTGGTACTACTGGTGGATATTCGCTGTGACCCTCACGGTGGTCGTCGATTATCTGGTGCAGACACGGCTCCGTGGTCGGTTTGCCGGTCTGGAGATGGTTCTGCCGCTACTGGAGACGCCGACTGAGACGCGACGGACCCGGGTGCGCTTTGCACTCTTCCGTCTCGTAGCGCTCTGGCTCGTCGTTCTCGTGGCGGCGCTCATGGCGATGGCCACGCTGTGGTCGGTCGGCATCCGAGAGTTTGCGCTGTTCGTGACGGTTCTCGTCGCTTCCGTCGTTCTGGGTCTCGTCCTCGGCTACTACCGACTGCCTGATATCGAAGGAGAGTACGTTGATCTGGAGAACGAGTCCGAACAGTAGCTGGCCATGTGACTCCTCAGTCGATACGAATCCGCACAAACAACGACTGGAGCACAGGAACAATCACGTGGCGAGGAGTTCGAAATAGTCAATATCGATTTCTCGATTACCGCTGCCCGGGGTGTCGGAGTCGATAATCAGATAGAGATCATCGTGATTGTTGGAGATATTTTGCTGTTCTGCAGCTGTGAAACTGTAGGTAGTATCTCCCACACTAAGTGCCTGCCGACTCGTCAGTTCCTGGCCAGAGCTATTGAGGAGCGAGAAACCGAATGTCCCCTGACCGATTTGCGTCCGATTGATGACAAACCTCATCTCATACGTGGTGGCGGACTCATCGGTTGGTGGGAGTGCAAACCCGACTCTGAGGTCCTCTTCTGAACCTGAGGAGATTGCTGTCGACACATTACCGTCTTCCTGGTTAACAGCAGAGGGATTCTCGATAGTTCCGCTCGGATCCGTCGGCTGGATGGCATCACCGCTCGATTGATCACGGTAATTACTCTCATCACCGTAGTCGAAGCCACAGCTGATGTCGACGAACGAACCGGTCGTGCGTGTTGCGTTGATCGAGAGCGAATCTGAGACCGCATCGAACTCAACTTCGATCTCGTAAGCGTCCCCGAGGCTGGAATCGTCACCACTGCAACTGATGTCGACGGTGAACTGAGTCCCACTTCCGCTGACAGCGGCCTGAACCGGCGGGTCGGTGATTTCTGTTCCGCTTTGATCGATCAATCTCGACACCGTTACGTCGATGTCGCCGGCTGAGAACACACCTGCGTTATCCGTAATCTCGTAGAGCAAAGCTGTGTCGCTGGGTCCTTTAATTTCGGACCCGCTGGAGGTATCAACGAGACCCAACAGTGCATCTGGGTCGTTCGTGGCCGAAACATTCACTCCTCTGTCGGCGTTGACGCTGGTGAAAGCTTCACCCCCACCAAACAGCATAGTACCAGCAGCGAATGTCCCCACTCCGAGTAACACTGTTCTTCGTTTCATTGGTCGGGAGTTTTTGAGTGAAATAGCCCAGATGTCTGGTTATTTCCATCTATGTATTGGCTCTCGAACTATTTAATGATTGCTAGGAAATATAATGCAATTTGACTGTTTTGTATTGCAAGAAGAGCGGGTGAGAATCGTACCTGTCGTTATGCACGACCCTCCTAACAAATAGTGAACTTTTAGATATTTTGTGCCTGTCTGGGAGTGACTCGACAGTCTTTTGTTGTCTCCCGGACATATACCCACAACAGCTGTTGACTCTGATGCTCCGAAAGTACGCAGGGGTCGCGGTAACGACGGTGTTCGTCGTCGTGATACTCGCGCTCGTCGCAGGGCAGATCCTCGGTCAGCCGATGCTGTTCAGCTACGTCACGTCGGGCAGTATGTCGCCGACGATTCAGGAAGGCGATGGATTCGTCGTCTTTCCCGACCAGCTCGCTGGCAGTATTGGTGAGGGCGACGTGATTGTCTTCCATGCCGAGGACATACAGGGAGGCGGGCTGACGACACACCGTGTCGTGGGCCAGACCGACGAAGGCTACATCACGCAGGGTGATGCGAACCCGTTCACTGACCAGGATGGTGGCGAACCGGTGGTGACCGATGACAAAGTCGTCGGCGTCGCCTTGCAGATGGGTGACCACGTTGTCACGATTCCCTCACTTGGCACGGCAATTATTGGGGTTCAGAGCCTCGGAGTGACTCTCTACACCGGGGTTGCGAACGCGCTTGGCTTCGAGGGGACCACCGATCCCCAGGAAGTCGGGACTGTTCTGTTTGGAACCGGACTGGTGTTGCTCGCTGTGAACTTCCTGTACAGTCTCCTCGGACGCTCGGGAACGAAGCGCGAGCGGTCACGCTCGCAGGAGCGCGAGCGCTGGGTCGACCCGCGGTACGTCGCGCTGTTTTTGGTCGTCGCGTTCGTGTTACCCGCGAACGTCGCGATGGTCGGACCGACGACGACACACGAGATGACCGTCGATGGCACGGAGCTGGCGGGGACGGTCCAGCCAGGGGAGGCGGTCGACATCGATATGACGGCGACCAATGACGGGTTCGTGACGATGTTCGTCGTCTTCGACGAGCCACCGGAGGCGACGCTGAGCCAGCAACACGTCGAGGTCACAGGCCAGAGTTCGGTCTCGCTGTCGCTGTCGACTCCCGCACCCCCACCGGACGAACACCGGACAGTGACGGTCTCGGAACACCGCTACATACTGATTCTCCCGTCCTCGCTGCTCGCGGCACTCCACGACGTACACCCGCTGGTGGCTCTCGGCGCGGTGAACGCGGTGCTGGCGGGGAGTGCGCTGGCGCTGGTGGTTGGCCTGTTCGGGTTCCGCCGCCGGCGCATCCGTGACACCGACCGGGACGTGCCACTCCAGATTCGGGCGAAACGACTGCTCCGGCGGGTCGTCCTGCCACAGGAGCGTGGTCGGTAAGTATCGTACAAAGACGACGAACCTCGTTGGTCCGTCCAACGAGAACACGCAAAGAGCGCAGTCTAGGATTGATCCGATGACGTTTTGCTGCCATCCGGAAGTGCATACGTCACGAACTGGAAGTCTGTCGAGATAGGTTCTCCGTCGATGTCTTCAAACCGTATCCGTAAATCGCCACCCTGGTTGGCGAGCACCGACGGAATGGCCGGTGGCTCATCGATTTTGTGACGGGGTGTAGCAATCGTCACGTAGTCTTCATTCGTATAATGGATGTCCGAGAGGGTTATTTCGTAGGCAGTTGAAACGATGTTTTCGTCTCCCCAGAACCAAGTGACATCGTCGACGTTGACTCCGTTTTCGATCTCCGGGAGGGGGTCGCCGAAGGAGTTTTTCTCGGAGGAATCAATCCACGCTTTCGCGATGGGGCCGCCCGTTCGTTGCGGCGCACCATCGGGAAATGAGAGTTCGCCGCTGATCTCGGTGTCGTCGCTGATTTCGT
>PUMG01000217.1 GCA_003551265.1 Halovenus sp. | reverse complement strand
CAGTCATCGGTCTCCTCCGTGTGGTCAGTGTCCGGCTGTACTGATTGCTTGCTGAAGCAATTAGAACAGGGAGTATAGCCATTTGCTTCAGCAGTCCATTCGTCTACTTTCGTAGCGTGGTGGGGGTTCAAATCCGCCCCACAGTGACAGTAGTAACCTCGTTTGGGGAGGTGATACTCTTTGTCGGTAGACCGGAACCGAGAGTGTGGTTCAGGGACGGGCCTAGCGACTACCACAGTCCGCTCAGTACCGCCCACAGACCTATCACTCGACATTTAGCTCACCCGATATTGCTTTTCGCGCGGTTCGTATACTTCGCCTTTGCCTTTCAGCGTGGCGATGTCAGCCTTCACGCGCGACTCACTGATCTCCTGTTCTTTGCCCCACTCAATAATAGCCGACTCTGGCACGGGTTCAGCACCCCCCATTTCCTCGATGTGGCGATAGAGTGATTCGCGGCGGCGTTTCTGTGTCATACTCGACCCCGTCTCGACGACATCAGCATCCAGTTGCCCGCTGTCCGGGTCAACCCCAACATCACGCATCGAGCGCCCCAGCAGATTACGGGCGCGTCTGATGTCCTGCATTTCGACGGTGTCGGAGAGTCGGATGCGTGCGCTCGCTTCTGCCAATCGTTGGGTGGCTTCGAGTTTGCGGCGCGTGACCGGGACCGCTTCACCCGCGCCGTTCGCATTTCGGAGGTCCGTAAAGGCCTGCTTGACGTTCTCGGCGACTTCGTCGTCCTCGATCGACGGGAAGACGGTGCGTTTCGCGTGGGCAATCCACGCGCGCAGGACGTCCAGGCGGACCGCCGGTTTTATGTCATCGAAGTTTCCCTCCTGTTCTTTGCTGTAGCGAATTGCCTGCTGGCGGTTCGATATCATTCCATCGTTGATTTTCTCCTCGTCTTCGTCCAGATTGTCGTCGATCATGAACAGGAGGTCGAACCGAGAGAGGATCGTCGGGCCGAGGTCAATCTGGTCGGCGATGGGCTGTTCGGCGAGGAAGCGGCCGTGTTTTGGATTTCCCGCCGCGAGCAGTGCCGTCCGCGTCGGTAGCGTGGCGTTGATGCCTGCTTTATTGACATTCACGCGCTGTTTCGAGAGTGCTTCGTGCATCGACGAGACGACACCATCATTTATCTTGTCGATTTCATCAACGCAGGCAATCCCGCCGTCAGCCAGTACGAGTGCGCCAGCTTCGAGTGACCACTGGTCGCCGCCGAAGGAATCTTTGACGGCGCTCGCGGTCATACCGGCTTCCGTAACACCCTTCCCTGATGCAAAGGCCGAACACGGCGATTTTACTTCGATGTCTTCGAGGAGCGTTGATTTGGCCGTTCCCGGATCACCGAGCAAGAGGATGTGGATGTCACCACGCTGCGCGCGGCCATCTGGGAGTTCTGCGCGCACGCCGCCGAACAGCTGCAGCGCAAGTGCGAGTTTGATTTCCCCCATCCCGACGACGTTCGGCGCGATTGACTCGGTGAGTAAATCGAACGGGTCGCCGTACTCGCCAGCCACAATATCGTTGATGTCCTCCAGGTGTGGTTCAATCTCGACGCTCTCGAAGTCGGATTCTTCGACTTCGACCGCCTGCCCGTCGAGTTTTGGAACGAATCCAGGGTCGCCTTCGCCCGGTTCCTCAACGGTGAGTTGTCCCGAGATAGTAGCGCGGTCGCCGGCTTCCAGTGCGTCAGTCGCATCTTCCGAGAGGAGTACGTCGATATCAGCGCCGTTGCCGCCTTTCGAGACTTCTGGTGGGACGGTGAGGCGCAGGAGTTGCACATCCGTCCACTCGGTCTGGTCAACGTCGAGCTCGAACGGTCCTTGTCGTTCACAACCCTGACACTCGTGTGGTTCTTGAAACTCACTGCCGTGTTGTGGGAGTCTGGTGAGTGTACCACAGCGCTGGCACTCGAAGGCAGCTTCTTCAGGGAGCGGGTGCACGTCAGTGCGTTTGGAGACGTGTCCATACACCGAAACCAGCTCGCCGAGGTCGCGGGAGCGATACTCACCGACCGTGAACTCACGACTCTCGGGAAGGTTAGTGAGACAGACGCCCGCACGCGAGAGGTCGATATCGGCCGGCAGGTCGATGAGACCGAGCGCCTCATCGAGATACGCCAGTGTCTGTGAGGGTTGTGCGAGCACATCATCGGCGAGTCTGCTGTCGTACGCGAACAGATCACGGTAATCGACGATGAGTGATTGCTGTTCTTTGGGGTAGTTCTGAGCGAGGATAGCGATATCCTCGCGGTAGTAGCGGTGCAAGAACTCCTCGAACGCATCGAGTAGTTCCGTGGTGGCGTGTGTTTGCGTTGACATTGTCTTTTATTGTCAGCGATAGTGTGGGAACCTGTGGAGGCTCCACAACAGATGGTTGATCTCCCTATACCCCGTGAATTTAGCGGCTTCCGCCCCGCTTCCACCCCGTTCCAGCGCCTGGATAACGGAGAAAACGCTAACGGAGTTAGCGTACAGAGCTGCTTTTATCTCGATGTTGTCAGGCCAGTCGTAACGGGGGCGGTTTGACACTCAGTATCTGTTGTGGACACTCCACAGGCATCATTCGACACCTCCGTTCGTGAGGTTGTTGTGGAGACTCGTCTCCGAGAGGTCAAGGTAGATCTGCGCCTCTCCAATCTGTGAGTCTCTGGCCGACACGTACCAGCACACGTTTCTGTCTCCGACAAGCCGCTCACAGCGTTGCATGTCGCTGTAGAATGTCGTTCTGTCCAGGTCGGGGTAGTGCAGCGCTTCTTCAGCCTGGTCTCGTGTGAGGAACGTCCTGTTGCTGTCCTGGCGTGCAATCCGACGCTGCATGTGTGTGAGCAGTGTCTTCGAGCGCTCCTCTGCCGTGAGTTCGTCCGACTGCTCGACCAGCTGCAGGAGTTTTGTGCGCTCGTCGATCTCGTTGACGCGGGTGACGAGGTCATCAACCTGGCTGCTCAGACGATCTTCAAGCCCTTCGAGTTCTGCTTCCAGGCGGCCAATATCCTCGAAGAACACGCCAATCATGTCGTCTTCCTGTGTGTCGGCGGCTGGCTCGTCGACGCTCATCCAATCACCTCTTGGCCGGTGGCTTTGAACCGCACGTTCGCTGACGTGGATTCACCAATCCCCTCAAAATCAGCAGCGTCGGGACTCAGTGGCTTTGAACTGCAGGTCCTAAGCCTAGGCCGGGCTGTGAACGTGTGGTTCAGAGCCAGAGTTTTAACCCCTGCCTGAGAAGCACCCTCTCGATGCCCAACAATCCCGGCAAACAACTCCGGAATCTCAGAGAGCGCATCGAACACTCTGCGGACATCACCGACGACGACCGTGAGGTGATCGAAGCCTTCGACCGCCGCCTCGATCTCCTCAACCAGCACTACTCCGAACATCGCCATCTCAAACTCCTGCGACACGTCACCATCATCGCCGAACAGCTTGATGGTAAGCT
>PUMG01000030.1 GCA_003551265.1 Halovenus sp. | reverse complement strand
TGACACCCGCTGGCTGGAAACTCAGACAGGTCCGCGAGGCACTCGACGCTGGTGCCTCCTTCGAGGAGGCCGTCACCGACGCACAGCGCCGCTACATCAGATACCAGTCCGAGACGCTGCTCGACAGCGACTTCAGCGCGTGGGTCGAAGAGTTCCGATATCGTGTTCGGTGACAGCCTCCGCGCCGCCGTCGCCAGGTCCGCATCGAAGCGCACACCGACGACGATACCGGTCGACGGAACAACTATTCACCGGTTCCACGCGGCTTCGTCCGGATCGATGAGCCGCTCCGTTTCCTCGATTCTCCCGATTCGGTCGAGGTCCTCGTCGTCGAGTTCGAGCGTCTGTGCCTCCCAGTTCTCGTGGACGTGTGTCCCGGTCGCTTTCGGAATCGGAACGACCGACTCCTGTGCGAAACACCACGCGAGACACACCAGCGGGACGGTGGTGTCGTGTTTCTCGGCGATGTCTTCGAGCACGGGATGTGTGATTTCGGCTCTCCCGAGCGGGCAGTACGCGACGAGGTGATGGCCGTGTTCGCGGGCGTACGCCCGGAGGTCGTCCTGTTGGAGAAGCGGATGACACTCGACCTGGTGGGCGACGACCGGCGAGTCGAGGAGGTCACGGGCTTCCGTCAACAATGCGGGAGTGAAATTCGACAGACCAACGTGGCGAGTGAGACCTTCCTCGCGGAGTTCGTCCATGGCCCGGAGCGTCTCCTCGGCATCGTAGGCCTTCATTGGCCAGTGAACGTACAGCAGGTCGACGTACGCCAGTCCGAGTCGGTCGAGGCTCTCGTGGGCCGTCTCGATGGCGTCGTCGTAGGCGAGATTTTCGGGATGGACTTTGGTCGCCACGACTACCTCCTCGCGGTCGACGCTGCTCTCGCGGACTCCCTTTCCCACTGGCGCTTCGTTGTCGTACATCTGGGCAGTATCGATGTGTCGGTATCCCATCTCCAGCGCGTCGACGACAGTCTGGCGACACGTCTCTGGGTCTTTGTTGCCGGACGTTCCGAGACCGGGTGATGGCAGTTCGAATGACATACCCGAACGGACGGAGACCAGACAGTAAAACACTCGCATCGCTCGACAGCACGCGCTGGTTGCGGAACCTTTGTACGGACTGACGAACAACACAGAGGCGATGGATTCGCCACTGTGGACGGAGAGACACGCACCTGACCTCTCGGCGTTGCCACAGCCAGAGGTTCGTGAGAACTTCGAGCGCGCGCTCGAAGAGCCGATGAATCTCGTCGTCCACGGGCCGAAAGGCAGCGGCAAAACGGCCGGAGTCCGCGCGCTCACACGGGAGAGCCACGACCACCCGGACGCCGACCGAGTCGAAATCAACGTCGCTGACTTCTTCGATGCGACGAAAAAAGAGATCAGCCAGGACCCTCGATTCTCCCAGTTCATCGACGCGAAGCGTCGGCGTGAATCCTCGAAAGCCGACCTCATCAACCACGTTCTCAAAGAGTCCGCGAGTTACGCACCGGTGACCGGGGAGTACAAGACCGTGGTGCTCGACAACGCCGAGGGGATGCGAGAGGACTTCCAGCAGGCGCTCCGGCGTGTCATGGAACAGTACCACGAGACGACGCAGTTCGTCATCACAACCCGACAGCCGTCGTCACTGATTGCGCCGATTCGCTCGCGCTGTTTCCCGATTCCAGTTCGTTCGCCCACGCAGGACGAAATTATCGGTGTTCTCGAAACAATCGTCGAGCGCGAGGAAGTTACGTTCGAGGACGAAGGGCTGGAGTTTGTCGCCGGTGCCGCAAACGGCGACCTGCGCGAGGCCATCGTGAGCGCCCAGACAATCGCCGAGCAGGAAGGAGAAATCACGATGCAGACCGCCTACGAGACGCTCTCGTCGATGGATACCGACAGCCGCGTTCAGGAGATGGTGACGAGCGCTGAGGCAGGACAGTTCACCGATGCGCGCTCGACGCTCGACGAACTACTCGTCGACGAGGGCTACAGCGGAGAGGAGGTCCTCGAAGCGATTCTCGACGTCGGACGCTCGCGCTACACCGGCCGGGAACTCGCACGGCTTCACCGCCTCGCAGGGGAGATTGACGTGGCTATCGTGGAGGGGACGAGCGACCGGACTCATCTCTCACATCTGCTCTCGCGTCTCGGCTCTGAGGTTCGGTGAGTGTCGAGCGAGAGTCATGAAGTCGTCCATGACCACAGTTTATACTTCATGAGTTCGTAGTGAGTCTCAATGAGTGAGAGCGAATCGAAACACGTTCAAACTGAACTGACTGGCGAAGAGTACGAGTTGTTTCGAGAGTTTGCCGATGAACAGGGAATGAGTCTCAAGGAAGCTGGACGGGAGGCACTTGTCACCTGGATTGAGCGTCAGCAGCGAGCAGACCCAACAGATCAGGCGTTTACTGTCCTCGACGAACTCGATGATGAGGCGCTGCCAGCAAGTGCCGAGACAGATGCACGTACTGTTGACAACCCGGTTTCGAAATGGAACGGCGACGATGCTGAGTTCATCCTCGTAGACGAACCCGAAGAAAGAACCCATGGTAGAACCGGTTGACACTCCTCTTGGTCGCATTAGACCAGTCCACTATCAACCGACTCACGTCAGTCATCGACTGTTTCTTGGACCGAAGTTTCTCTATGCACTGTTCAACCCACGCGACCGGATGCACTCTGTTTCACGGGCATTGATGGAGTATATCCGCACCAACGAGCTCCCATACCGCCGACTGCTGGTGAACGAGCACATTATCGATGAAACAGCGACACGACTGAAGAAGCAGGCGTCGATGCGAAATGCAGCCAAGTTCCTGATGACTGCCAGCGAGAGCGACCTGTACCAGATGGTTACTGTGAGCGAAAGCGTCTTCGAGAACGCGAGGACGATGTTTCTCGACTGGACCGACCTCGACGCGTCGTTCACTGATTTCGTCGTCGCGGCACAGATGACCGAGATGGAAGTCGAACATATTGCGACGTACGACCGCCACTACGACGCGTTCAATGTCACAACACTTCCGTACATGAAGCCCCGCGAAGGGAGCAGGCGCTAGTCACTAACTCTGACTCACTCCAGAGGCCGCCTTCTCGCGCTGTACCTCGACTGCTCGCTGTTTGAGTGCATCGACGCGGGGAATTTCGGTGACGTTCGAGAGGAGAATACTGGCGGAGACGACATCGGCGTTCGGCCGGGGTTCGTCACCCGCGAACACTTCGACCGCACCGGTTTCCTGTTCGAGCCAGTGGCGAGCGCTCTCGAAGCCCTTCCGTGAGCACTCTTCGGGAGGCCCAGAGAGAACGATTAGCGCGCGGTCCGCACTCGAAATCTCACACGGAAGCGTCAGTTTTCGCGTCCCGGCGCGCTTGATCAGGTCCTGTGTACGCATCGCGAGCGTCGTATCCGGTTCGTCGTCCTCGCCGTTGCGAAACACTGAGACGAGTCGAGACAGCACTCCACCGGTG